>JANLOU010000386.1:0-4587 GCA_031366735.1 Candidatus Eiseniibacteriota bacterium | reverse complement strand
GATCGGCGCGGCACTGGCGAACTCCAGCGCGTCGACATGCGGTTGGCTCAACAGGGATGCGGTCATCGCAGCACTCGGGGCACGGGGGAACGAGTTGACTCGGGCGAGTAGGTTGGCATCCGGGCGGCATGCCGTCAATGCTGAACATGATCGGCCCCGCAGGGAATGGGCCCACTATGCTAGTCTCCAACCAATCTATGTCCGGCTCGAAGGTGCTCCCCCCTGAACGATCCGCACTCATCGACCCGTCTCGTGTCGCCGTGGTGATCCCGGCGTGGAACGAGCACGGCAAGATCGGCGATGTGGTTCGCAAAGTACCCCGTCGGTGGGCCTCGTGTGTGATCGTGGTGGACGACCACTCGGGTGACGACACCTCGGAGGAAGCGCGCGCGGCCGGAGCCGACGTGGTCCTGCGCCATGCGGTCAATCAGGGCGTGGGCGCTGCGATCCGCACCGGTCTCTTTGAAGCCAAGCGCCTGGGGTTTGAATACGCGGCCATCCTCTCGGGAGATGACCAGCACGAACCCGACGAGCTGCCCCGCATCCTCGCCCCCCTCTTCGCGGGGGAGGCGGACCTGGTGCAGGGGTCGCGTTGGCTGCCCGGAGGGGCCACACCCGGAATCCCACCGGACCGGCGCTGGCTCACTCGTCTGTACCCATTGCTCTTCCGCATGGCCAGCGGCTTCCCGGTGACCGATGGCACCAATGGGATGCGTGCCTTCCGCCTCGCCATGTTGGACGACCCACGCATCCAACTGCAGCAGGATTGGCTCGACCGGTACGAGTTGGAGCCCTACCTGTTGTTCCAGTCCGTGGCGTGCCGATACCGTATCGTCGAGGCTCCGGTGACGGTTCGATACCATGGCCGGGGCACCACCAAGATGCGGTTCCAGGATGGTTGGCGCATTCTGCGACCACTGATCTACCTGCGCCTCGGCTTGAGGCACTGAACTTCGGGAGCATCCGTGATCGTACTCGAGAATGCGCGCGTGCTGGTGACAGGCGGCGCCGGCTTCGTGGGGAGTAATCTGGTCAAGCAGCTCCTGGCGGACGGCGCCAAGGTGACGGTGCTGGATGACCTGTTCACCGGGCGACTCGAGAACCTGCCCGCGGCCGGGTTCGATTTCGTGCATGGCTCGGTCTGCGATGTCGCTCTGATCGACAAGGTCGTACGCGAGCACGATCTGGTATTGCACGCCGCGGCGCGGAACATCGTGGTCTCGACTCGCAATCCGCGCGAGGACTACGAGACGAACATCGGCGGTACGCTCAATGTCCTGATGGCTGCGAAGGCCAATCCCGACCGCGTCAAACGCGTGTTGTACACATCCAGCACTTCCGTTTACGGGAATCCCCGCTACCTACCCATCAACGAGGACGACCGCCTCTCGTTGCTCACGCCGTACGCGGTCTCCAAGCTGGGTGGCGAGAACTACTGCATGGCGTTCTTCGAGCAGTACGGGCTGCCGACTGCGGCGGTGCGCTACTCGAACATCTTCGGTCCGGGGCAGGATCCCGCGAATCCCTACTGCGGTGTGGTTGCCAAGTTCATCGAAGCGCTCGAGGCCGGGCTGGCTCCGGTCATTCACGGGGACGGCGAGCAGACCCGTGACTTCACCTATGTGGACGATGCGGTCAAGGCGACACTCCTTGCGCTCACTTCCGAGCGCGCGCTCGGTGAGGTGTTCAATGTCGGGACCGGCGTGGAAACCAATGTGAACGGCTTGGTGGCGCGGCTCATCCGGATCACGGGAGTCGATGTCACGCCCGAGCACAAGGACCGGCGTGATGTCGACAATATCCGCCGCCGCGTTGTGAACATCGAGAAGACGCGGCGTACGCTCCGTTGGGTTCCCGAGATCACCCTGCAGCGCGGACTCGAACGCACGGTGGAGTGGCAGCGCGCCACGACTGCGGCACGCCGGGCGGCGGGGGGCGGATCGTGACCGAGCCCTCGCCGGCGAACAATCCCGCCGAGGTGCTGCGTGGTTCCGAGTACCGTCAACAGTTCATCGAGCACACGCTCGCCGCCCGCGACGATCATTCAGCACGCGCGTTGCTCGCGGCCGAATGGCGCTACATCGAGCCCCTGCTGCGCGGCCGCCCCGGCGCACAGGTGCTCGATCTGGCTTGTGGCTCGGGGCCGCACACGCTGGCGTGGGCCGAGCGCGGCTTCGGGGTCACGGGCATCGATTTCGATCTGGACCTGGTGTGTGCCGGACGGGAGCGACTGGTGCGCGCGGCCCGGGGTGCGGGACCAGGCGCCGAGCGCGCGCCGGCGCGCTGGGCTTGCGGCGATGCCACGCGGTTGCCGTTCGCCGCTGGCAGCTTCGACCTGGTCTTCTGTAACTCGCTGCTCGAGCATGTGCCCGCATGGCGGGAGGTGCTGACCGAGATGAGCCGGGTGCTGCGCCCAGGTGGGGTGTGCGTCATGTACACCACGAACCGCACCTGCCCGCTGCAGCAGGAGGTCAACCACTTCCCGTTCTACTCGTGGTTGCCGGATCCGCTGCAGCGCCGCGTCCTCGCGTGGATCATGGCGAACCGGCGCGACCTGGTGAACTTCACCGACTTCCCGGCGATCAATTGGTTCACCTTCCCGGGGATGTGCCAGGCCTTTCGGCAGGCGGGACTGGAGCCCTTCGACCGGATCGACCTGATCGCCCGCCAGGGGGGGGGCGGGGTCAAGGGCGCCTTGGTGGGAGCCATGAGCCGTGTCGCGGGCCTCAAGTGGCCTTACTACCTGTACGCCATCTCGATGGGGCTTTACGGGGTCAAACGGGGCGCGGGCGGGGCCCGTCCCGGGACCGAACTGCACCCGCGAAACAATCATTGATAACCCTGTCACGAGTTTGCTAACCTGACAGCGGGCGAGAGGTCTCCGCCCGATCGAAGTCCACCGCCGGAGGATTCCCAAGGGTCCCTTTGCTAACTGGGTTGGTCATCGCGGTACGAGCTTCACCGAGAGCTTTGCAGCCAAGGCTCTCGGCCCGGAGAAATCCGGGATCGACATTAAGGACACGACACCTTGGTCATTCCCCCGTCGCTCGTACTCGAACAGTCCAGGATCGTCATCGATCGGATGATGCGAGTGGTGTGATCAGCCGCGGGGTGAGGTGCTGCCCCACGGCTTTTGTGCATCCGGCGACGATAACCCAGTGTGGCATCGATGGAGCCCGATATCCTCACCTCCCCTGTAACCGAGGCGGCCCGTGGACCGGACTGGCCGACCCCGGTGAACCATCCGGCTAGGGACTCACTCACCTTGGACGCGACACCACAGACCGGACAATCACGACCCTCGCTATCCGCAGGCGCACCGGCTGCGGGAGGGAATCGTGCGCGAATGCCGAACGGGACCACGGCGCACCCGCATGGGTTCGCAAACGGGCATGCGCGCCCACGGACCGCTGCGCGCGGGGCTTGGGCCAGCGGCGCCCGAAGCTCGGCCGCCGCTGCGCGAGGCAATGCGCTCCCGTTCGAGACGCCCCAGCCGCAAGGCCTGTACCTGCGCCACGGCAAGCGGCTCATCGATATCCTCGGGGCGCTCGCCGCCTTGGTCTGCTTCCTGCCGGTGATCGCCGTGCTGGCGGTCCTGATCAAGCTGGAATCGCGCGGCCCGGTGTTCTACCGCTCCACTCGCATCGGTCGCGGCGGTCGGGCGTTCACATTCCTCAAGCTGCGCTCCATGGTGAAGGATGCGGATCGTCGCAAGCAGCAACTCGAACACCTGAACGAATCGGATGGCCCGGTGTTCAAGATCGCGCGCGACCCGCGCGTCACCCGGATCGGACGCTTCATCCGCACCACCAGCCTCGACGAGTTGCCCCAGTTCATCAATGTCCTCGTGGGGGACATGAGTCTGGTGGGGCCCCGCCCCCCGATTCCCGAGGAAGTCTCGCAGTACGAGCCGTGGCAGCTTCGTCGCCTCGATGTGCGCCCCGGCATCACTTGCCTGTGGCAGATCAGTGGCCGCAGCCGCATCGGTTTCCAAGAGTGGATGCGACTCGACCTCGAATACATCAAGCATCAGTCGTTCGCGTTGGATCTCAAGATCCTGCTCCGCACCATTCCCGCCGTGTTGTCCCGGGAGGGTGCGTACTGACGGGAGCGCATCGAACGCCCGCGTTGCCGCGGCCGGCCATCGGATCCCCCCTCGCACCGCCATTCTCGGCCCTGACCCGCACTCTCCTCGCCGCCATGTCCGTGGCGGCGTTGTTGCGCTGCTTCCGGCTCGGGAGCCAGAGTCTGTGGATCGACGAGATCTTCACTTGGTTGAGCGCGGGCGGCGGGCAGCCATCGCTCACGGCCCGGGACCTCCTCGAGAATGTGCACGGCCCGCTGTTCTCGCTCGCGCTGCACGGTTGGATGCGGGTGGCGGGCGAATCCGAGTGGGCTCTGCGTGTGTTGCCGGCGGTTGCGGGCGTCCTGATGGTGCCGGTCATGGCGTGGCTCGCCGATCGTTGGCTGGGTCGGTCGGCCGCGGCCCCGGCGGCGTGGCTCACGGCCGGCTCCCCATTCCTCGTGTGGTATTCGCAGGAGTCGCGCGGCTATGCGTGGCTCATGTTGTTCAGCGCGATGTCCTGT
>JANLOU010000374.1:0-2335 GCA_031366735.1 Candidatus Eiseniibacteriota bacterium | reverse complement strand
ATCGCCGGCGCGGGCGGAGCGGCTCATCTGGCCGGTGCGATGGCGGCCCATTCCCGCCTGCCCGTGCTCGGTGTTCCGCTCGCGAGCTCGCCCTTGGCGGGATTCGACGCGTTGCTCTCCACAGTACAGATGCCACCAGGGGTCCCCGTCGGCACGCTGGGCGTGGGGGGGTGGGGCGCGCGCAATGCCGCCCACCTTGCGCTGCGCATCCTCGCACTCTCGGATGTCGCGCTCGCGCGACGACTCGAAGCGCACGCCAAGCAGATGGCTGCAGCGACCTCGCGAGGCAAGCGGTAGCGCGATGGATATTCTGACGATCGACCCGGAAAAACCCGAGCGAGGCATCCTCGACCGGGCTGCCGAGGCGGTGCTACGCGGGGGAGTGATCGCATTCCCGACCGACACGCTGTATGGCCTTGGGTGCTCGCTGCTGGATGCGGCGGCGGTCGATATGCTGGCGCGACTCAAGCGACGCGACCCATCGCATGCCGTGATCTCATTGATTCCCGATGCCGAGCAGGCATGGGGATTGGCGCTCGCGATCAGCCCGATCGCGGAACGACTCATGCGCCATTTCTGGCCCGGCCCGCTGTCGTTGATTTTCCTCGCATCGGGGTATGTCCCGGCGAGCGTGCAAGGAAAGGGTGGCACCGTCGCGCTCCGCTGCCCCAAGGATACGCTCTCGCATGCGCTATTGGACCGCATCGGGGGCCCGGTGGTCTCCAGTAGCGCGAACCTCTCGGGCCAGCCACCGGCCGAAACCGCCGAGGAGGTCGTGCGCACGTTCGGGAATCAGCTGGATCTGGTCCTCGATGGCGGTCCGCGTCGGGGGGGGATCCCATCCACGCTGGTGGATGTCAGTGGACCTCGGCCGAAGCTTCTTCGCCGTGGCGCGCTCGACGTGACCGCGCGGCTCGGGGAATACGATGACCTCACGGGCAAGGCTGGTTGACCGTCCGGAAGACGGCCGCCTATCCTTGAGCGCAAATGTCGATCCCTTCCCCGATCATGCGCGTGCTCTTCGTCTGCACGGGTAACACATGTCGGTCCCCGCTTGCTGTCGCGGCGCTCGGGGCCGAGCTTGGTGACGATCTCGCGTACATCGATGTGTCCTCGGCGGGCACATCGGCGTGGGAAGGACAGCCGGTGAGCGAGGGCTCGCTCGAGGTGGCGCTTCGCGACGGGCTCGACCTGTCGGGCCATGTTGCTCGCCGTGTCACCGCTGCGCTTGTTCGTGCTGCGGATCTGGTGTTCGTGATGGACCCCTTGCATCGGGTCGCGCTCGAAGCGCTGGGGGTGCCCGGCGACAAGGTGAAGGTGTTGAGTGAATGGCCGGAGCCGGGCGAGCCCGAGTTGCCGGTTGCGGATCCGTTTGGAGCGTCACGGGAAGCCTACGAGGAATGTTGGCGCCGCATCCGCCATCATGTGCGGCGGATCGCGCCGGTCATCCGCCAGGAATTGCGGGCCCGGTTGGCATCCGAGAGTTGATTCCCACCCAAGAGGTGCTGTCATGGCGATGACCAAGAGCGAGAAGATCTGGATGAATGGCCGCTTCGTGGCGTGGGATGAGGCACAGGTCCATGTGCTCAGTCATGCCATGCACTACGGCTCCAGCGTGTTCGAGGGGATCCGCGCCTACCGCACCCAGCAGGGCACTGCCATCCTGCGCCTCTCGGATCATATCGAACGCCTGCTGAACTCCGCGAAGATCTATCGCATGAAGTGCGAGTATTCGCAGCAGGCGATCGAGAAGGCCTGCGTTGAGACGGTCGCGATCAACAAGCTCGAGGAGTGCTATATCCGACCCCTCATCTATCGCGGCTATAACCATGTCGGAGTCAATCCGATCGGGACTCCGGTCGAGCTGGCCATCGCCGCATATCCGTGGGGTAAATATCTGGGGCACGACGCGCTCGAGAAGGGCGTTGCGGTCAAGATCGGGACATGGGCCCGAATGGCGCCCAACACGCTCCCTGCCATGGCCAAAGCGGGCGGCAACTACCTCAACTCACAATTGCTCAAGCTCGAGGCGGTGGAGGATGGATACGCCGAGGCGATCGCGCTCGACACCCATGGCTATGTGAGCGAGGGCTCCGGCGAGAACTTGTTCGTGGTCGTCAAAGGCGAGATCCTCACTCCTCCCGTGCACGCGAGCATCCTCAATGGCATCACACGGGACGCGGTGATGGTACTGGCCCGCGAATTGGGCCTCCCGATCCGCGAGGCGGTGATCCCGCGCGAGCTGTTGTACATCTGCGACGAGCTGTTCTTCAGCGGCACGGCGGTCGAGGTCACGCCCGTGACCTCGGTGGACCGGGTGGTGGTCAAGGATGGC
>JANLOU010000371.1:0-8876 GCA_031366735.1 Candidatus Eiseniibacteriota bacterium | reverse complement strand
CGCGGCCACGGCCAGCGCCGAGACCGCGCGCAACGCGACGCGGAAGTCGAACACCCGGTGCACTGAGATCGCCCACGCGAAGGAGGCGGGGATGAGCACGGTGAACGGTACGGTCCAGCGCTCGATCGGCAGCGGCAGACCGGGCGAGACATTCCGCACGACCACGAGCACCGCCAGCGGCAGCGCCCCGAGCACGGTGCCGAAGAACGCCACGCGCAAGCGGCGCCGCGCGTCGTCATCCGGGGCTCGGGCGAAACTGACCGCGAACAGCACCAGCCCACCCAACAGCCCGGCGCCGACCCACACTCCGGTGGCGGCCCAGAGCGCCGGGATCGAGGCGTTCCAGGCCCCTTTGCCGAACACCGCCTCGGCTTCCACCGCCAGGAGCGCGGCGATCCATACGAACGAGCCGATGTAGAGCACGCGCACATACGCGCCTGCGCGCGGACGCTCTCGCGGCTCCGGGAACAGGACGAAGAAATGCGAGAACAGGGCGGGCAGGAGGATCTGCGAAGCGAGGGAGATCAGGTCGAACAGCTTGAACCACGCGCCCGAGGGTAGGGTCGGGCGGGGTGCGAACAACGCGGTGAAGGCCAGGCACAGCAGCAGGAAGACGCGTGTCAGCCGGTCCCGGCGTTCGTTCCACACCCAGCCGCCGAGGATCAGGAACGAGCTGGAGACGGCGAACATGATCGCCCGGAACCGTCGGTCGAGATCGGGCAGGGGCTCGGGTGCGATCCAGACCGAGGTGGTGACCTGGTCTCGCTCGCGCAGCAGCATCAGCGGCTGACCCGGAGTGGCGGCAGCAATCGGATCCACGCCGAGCATGCCACTGGTGCGGGTCGTCCCCGGCGGTCGCAGCAGATCGCCCGGGCGCAGTCCGGCGCGCGCCCCGGGGCTCCCCGGGGCGATCGTCGCCACCTCGGCGCCCCGGAGCTTGATGCCCGTGTAGCCGGTATGGGTGAGGCTGAATGCCGACACGACCAGTGCGGCGGTGGCGGGTAGCAGCAGCCACGAGAGCGCGCGTGCGGCCAAGCCACGGTCCATGGAGTACCTTTCCTCCCGGGAGAACGCAGGCATGTTGGGCACTGCTCCCCGGAGAGTCAATACAATCCGTGCTTGGACACGGAGCGGCGCAAGGCTATTCTGTCGTCAAGTCACTTGCAGGCCATGCCGATACGCTCACCATCCAGGATGGGGTGTCGCGATCTCATCGGACATGGAAGGAGCGGAGGCTCTCGGATGCTGGTCCTGACACGGAAGTTGGGAGAGAATATTCGGATCGGGGACACGGTGAAGATCACCGTGCTCGAGGTGCGATCCGGACAGGTGAAACTTGGTATCGAGGCACCGCCTGATGTGAAGGTGCACCGCGAGGAGATCTACGCCCGGATCCAGGAAGAGAACCGTCGCGCTGCCGCAGGGCCGCGTCCGGCTGAACCCGGAAAGTAGAAGCGGTCTTCCTGTCCATCCGCATGGGCGGTTCGAAGAGGGCCACCTTCCACGAACCGCTGCGAGGAATCATGCCCACCACCACGCGCCGTAGCCGCACGACGAAGCCCAGCAGCGCCAAGCTGACGCGTGGCACGAAGCCCGTGCTCGAGTTGGTTCGCCTGTCGCGCGTGGCCACGGTCCAGAAGCGGATCGCCACGGGCTACTACGACCGGGATGAAGTGCGCGATCGGCTGGCCGAGGCGGTCCTCGAAGTGATCCAGCGGGACTGACATCCGCGCTGTGACGAGCCCATCCGCGACCCGCGGGTGGGCTCGTCGCGTTTCTACGGGCTTTCGGCGAACGGGGCGCGCCCCTATACTGCGCCGGCGAGGGAACGCTCATGCCGACGTCGTCCGCGCGCCAACCTGGCGCGCCCCCAACCGATGCCCTGGTCCGTGCGCTCATGGATGACGCCGAGACGGGGATGATCCTGCTGGACCCCGCCGCGCGGGTCGCCGACATCAACGAGGCGGCGGTGCGGATGCTGGGGTTGGCCGCTGCGCGTGTGCGGGGCACCGACGCTGCGCCTTTGTTGCGGACCGTGGTGGTCGGGGATGACCTGGTCCGCGAGGCGTTCCGCGCCGCGAAGACGGAGCGTGAAGCCGTGCTGCATACCCCCAAGGGCATCGAAGTGCCAGTGCTCATGCGCAGCTACCGGTTCGGCCGGCCCCCGTTCGTGCTCGTTTCGCTCAAGGACCTCTCGCAGATGCGCCGCTTGCAACAGGAACTGCGCCGCAATGAACGGCTCGCCACCTTGGGCCAGCTTTCGGCGGGAGTGGCGCATGAGATCCGCAATCCATTGGCCGGCATCGGCACCAGCGCCCAGGTGCTGCTCAAGCGATTCGAGCCGCGCGATGACCGGGCCCGCTTCGTGCAGGTCATCCTCGACGAGGTCGCGCGCCTCGATCGGATTGTCACGAGCATGCTGCAGTACGCGCGGCCGCGCACACCCGAGTTGCGCGCCGCGGAGCTGGCCGAGTGTGTGGACAAGGTGCGACAGCTCTCTTCCGATGCCATCGTGCTCTCCGGCGTGCAGGTCGAGGTCGAAGTGGCGCCCAAGCTGGGCACGCTGTACATCGACCCGGACCTCGTGCAACAGGTGTTGCTCAACGTCACGCTCAATGCGGTGCAGGCGATGCCCAACGGCGGCGTGTTGCGGTACGAGGTGCGCAATGTGCGTCGCCGCCGACCCCCGCGTGGACCCGGGCGGCGCGAGCAGGATCGCGAAGAAGGGGCACGGCCCGAATCGGATTGGATGTCGTTCCAACAGGTGCGCGTGAGTGATACGGGCGTGGGGATCCCACGCGGGGTGCTGTCCAAGATGTTCGATCCGTTCTTCACCACCAAGGCCACGGGCACGGGATTGGGGCTGTCGATCTCGCAGACGATCATGCAGGAACACGGTGGCTCGATTGCTGTGGACAGCCGAGAGGGACGCGGCACCACAGTGTTGATCAACTTCCCATTGGAGAAACGCCATGGCCAGAGGCGACAGCCCGGCGCGCACCCAGAGCGGCGCGCAGACGCTACTGATCGTCGATGACGAACGCTCGCTGAGGTTCAGTATCGGCGAGTGGGCGCGCGACGAAGGCTTCACCCCGATCGAGGCTGCGAACAGTCGCGAGGCGCTGGAAGCCGTGCGTGAGGCAGGCGTGGATGCTGTGCTCCTCGATCTCAAGCTCGGCGACGAGGACGGGCTCAAGGTGCTGCAGAGCATCCGGGAGGCGGATCCCTCGATCCCAGTGATCATGCTGACGGGTCATGGTCGCGTGGAGCATGCGGTGCGCGCCATCAAGATCGGTGCGTACGATTTCATGCTGAAGCCGCCCGACTTGGATCATCTGGGCGTGGTGCTCGAGCGTGCACTCGAGCATTCCCGGCTCCGGCGCGAGGTGGATCACCTGCGCGCGAGCGCGCCGAGCGCGCAGCCGATCGTGGGGGCGAGCGATACGCTCAAGAAGGCGCTCAACCGTCTGGAACGCGCGGCCAAGAGCGGCACCAGCACGGTATTGATCCAAGGCGAGACGGGTTCGGGGAAGGAACTCATGGCGCGCTACCTGCACGAGAAGAGCGCACGCAGTGGCGGGCCGTTCATCGAACTGAACTGCTCGGCCATCCCCGAACAGTTGCTCGAGAGCGAGTTGTATGGCCACGAGCGCGGGGCGTTCACCGACGCCAAGCGTTTCAAGAAAGGTTTGTTCGAGCTCGCCGACGGCGGAACATTATTCCTGGACGAGATCGGGGAGATGGCGCCGCAGTTGCAGGCCAAGCTCCTGCGCGTCCTCGAGACGCGCACCTTCCGGCGCGTCGGCGGGAGCATCGACATCACCGTCGATGTGCGCGTCGTGGCGGCCACGCATCGCGACCTGCCCAAGCTGGTCACCGAGGGACGCTTCCGCGAGGACCTTTACTTCCGGCTCAATGTGGTGCCCGTCGGGGTCCCGCCATTGCGCGAGCGCGTCGAGGACATGGTCGTACTGGCCGAGCACTTCGTGCAGCGATTCTGCCGCGAGCTGGGCCGACCCGCGGTGCGGATCCACCCTGCTGCGCTCGCGATGATGAAGGCCTATGCATGGCCCGGGAATGTGCGCGAGCTCAAGAACTGCATCGAACGCGTGGTGTTGCTGGAAGCCGACGACGAGATTCTTCCCGAGCACCTGCCGCTCGAGATGTCCCGCACTTCGGTCGCAGGCGCTGGCATGGCGTCGGGCTCCGAGGAAGCGTTCCCAGCGGGCGTCGTGCGACCGTTCATCGAGATCGAGAAGATGGCGATCCAGCATGCGCTCGCGGTCTGCGGCGGCAACAAGACCAGGGCGGCGACCTTGTTGGGCATCTCGCGCCAGACCCTGCGGACGAAGCTCAAGGAGTACGCTCTGGGTGACGATGATGGGGATTCCACCGACTGACCCCCTTGGCCGGCGACCGGCCAGACTTCAGCCCAAAATGCCCTGCAGCTGGTGCGAGGTTAGGCGGCCGGTCCGTTCCGCGGACCGGCCGCGCTGCATTCCCCCGGTGGGTCCTTTCGCCGATATCAGCCCCCGCGCGTGCGCGTGAAATGGCTGAACGGAGTGGCTAACTCGCCACTTCCCATGGGTCTGGCGGGGTGGGGCTGATCCCCGAGGGCGCCTCGGGAGCGCGTCCCGCACGCCCCGCTTGCGCTCTGCAAGGCCCGTGGCACGCGGGCTGCAGAAAGACTCCGGTGAACGAAGTCCTCGCACCCCCTTCCCGGAGCATCTTCGATGGCGCACATCCTGATCGTGGAAGACGAACCGACCACCTCCTGGGCTCTCGCCGAGGGGCTGTCGGACGACGGCTACACCATCGATACCTTCCGTTCGGCGGAAGAGGCGATGGTGTGGCTGCGTGAGGGCACGAGCGACCTGGTCATCTCCGACCTGCGCCTGCCGGGAATGAGTGGGCTGGATCTGGCGAAGAAGCTGCGCCGCGGCAAGCACTCGCAGCCCGTGATCATCGTCACCGCTTACGGCTCGCCCGAGACGCTTCGTGACCTGCGGGCCGTTGGCGTCAGTGAAGTGTTCCCGAAGCCCTTCCACGTGGACACGCTCCGGCGCGCGGTGAGCCGCGCGCTCGAGCTGGCCGATGCCCGCCGCCGTCCGGCGATGAAGAAGGCCGCATGAACCGGCTTCCCAAAGAAACGCGCAGCCTGCCGCTGCCGGTGCGTACCGCCGCTGCACTCGAGGTGCTCGCGGATCGCGAGCGTCAGGTGCTGTCACTCCTGTTGCTCGAGCGTCTCACGCTGATCGAGACCTCGGCCGCGTTGAATCTCACGGTGAAGCAGGTGGAACGCAGCTTCAGCGCGGGCATCCTCACGATCGAGCGTGAGTTGGGCATCGTTCGCAAGGTGCGGAGGGTCGCGTGAACCTCGCCGCCCCCCTGACCGCAGCGTCGGACCCGCACCGCATCATGCCGAGCTCGGTGGTCGCCCGCTTCGATACCGCGTGTGCTGCGGTGAACTCACTGCGCGAGGAGCAGCGTCGGCTGGAGCGCCTGGGCCTCGAACTCCCGCAGGCTCGCTGCCACCAGCAGTTGCGCTATTGGTCCTTCGTGCGGGCATTGCATGCGCTCGGCCAACAGGAGTGTGCGTGAGCCCTCGTGCCCCGAAGCAGTCCGTGGCGAAGGCGCCGGTCCAATTGGTCCCGCGCGAGCGGCAGATTGCGCCGCAGCTCGAGACCGAACATCCGGCGCAGTGGAGCCGGTCGCAGACGCGTACGATCGTGGTGGCCAGCGGGAAGGGCGGCTCGGGCAAGAGCAACCTTTCGGCGAATCTCGCCCTGGCGCTGGCCGAACTCGGCGCGCGTGTCGTTCTGGTGGATGGCGATCTTGCGCAAGCGAATCTCGATCTCCTGCTCGGCCTGCACCCGCGCTACGACATCCAGCATGTGCTCGATGGCCACAAGACGCTCGATGAAATCGTCGTGAACGGTCCTGCTGGTTTGCGCCTGATCCCGGCGTCGTCGGGCAATGCCGAGCTGGCCGACCTGGATGACTTCCGCCGCGAGAAGCTTCTGCGCTCGCTCGGCACGCTGGATGCCGCCGCCGACATCATCCTGATCGATACCGCCTCTGGCGTCAGCAAGCAGACGACCGAGTTCTGCCGGGCCGGGCACGAGGTCCTGGTGGTGACGACGCCCGAGATGACCGCGTTCTCGGACGCCTACGCGCTGGTGAAGGTGCTCCAGAAGCAGGGTGGTCTCGCCAAGGCTCCGCGCTTCGTCGTCAACATGGCGACGACTCCGGAGGAGAGCGAGGACACGATCCGCCACATGCGTGTGGTCGCACGCCGTTTCCTTCGTCTCGACCTGGTTTGCCTGGGAGTCATTCCGTACGACGCGGCGGTGCCGCGTGCGGTGCGTTTGCAAGAGCCTGTCCTCACCGCTTTCCCGAAGTCGCCCGCGTCGGTGGCCTATCGCGCACTCGCCGCCAAGCTCTGGAAGCCGGTGCCCCGTTCGCCCGAGTCCATTGATGTCCCCGAGCTGTCTCATCGCTTGGAAGCCTAGGAGGACCGCCATGCCCCGCGCCGCCGCCGCAACGATCTCGCGTTCCACGAAGTCCAAATCCACCCCGGCAGCTCCGACCTCACGCCGTCCGATCCTCAAGGTCGTGAATGGGCGCAAGCCCGCCGTCAACGCGCCGCGGACCCCGGTTGTCGTGCAGACCGAGCCCGTGGCCGTGGGACCGGTGACCCCGATCACCTACAACAAGAATGACCTGCTCAAGCGATTCGCGCCCCTGGTCCGTCATGTGGTGGAGCGCGTCGCTGCGACGCTGCCGCGGAATGTGGACCACGAGGATCTCTACTCGGCGGGGGTGCTGGGCCTGCTCGATGCGCACGCCAAGTTCGACACCGGCAAGGGAGTGAAGTTCGAGACCTATGCCGTGTGGCGGATCAAGGGTGCTGTGCTCGACCAGTTGCGCGCGCTCGATTGGGCCTCGCGCTCCATGCGTCGCAAGGCGCGTAACCTGGACGGCGTGACGCGCAAGCTGGACCAGAAGCTGGGTCGCGCCGCCTCGGAAGAGGAAGTCGCGCGCGAGCTCAAGATGACGCGCGATGACTTCTATCGGCTACTCGACCATGTCCGCGGCGCCGTGCTGGTGTCGCTCGATGAGTCGCGCTCCAATGACGGTGACGATCAGGGCACCTTGGCCGACCACTTGGCCGACCCGACCGCGGTCGATCTGGAGGAGAAGCTCGAGGAGGATCAGAACCGCCGGATGTTGCTGCGCACCATCGACTGCCTGCCGGAGCAGGAGCGGCTCGTCGTTGCGCTCTACTACTACGAGCACCTCACACTCAAGGAGATCGGGCGCACGCTCGGGATCTCCGAGTCGCGGGTCTCGCAGGTGCACACCCGCGCGATGTCCCGGCTCAAGCTCCGCATGCAGAAGTCGCTCACGCTGGAAGAAGCCGCGTGAACAATCACGGCCCGGCCGCAGGCGTAACGCCGTGGGCGGCGATGCGTGGCCGGCTCGAGTCCGAGATCGTCGAGCGCGAGCGTCGCGGGGATGCCTCGGGAGCAGCTTCGCTTCGGGAGCTCATGGAAGTGTGGTGGACGGAGCAGATGGAATGGAACACGCGCGCGATGGAATCGCTGAGCGTGCATCACGAGATCAACAACGCCCTGGTGGGTGTCCGCGGTAACACGCAACTCCTTCTGATGAACCCCGCGGTGCAGCAGTTGGGCATCCGCGAGCGCCTGGAGGTCGTCCTACGTGAGTCCGGCCGGATCCAAGAAGCAGCGGGACGTCTCCGCGAACTCAAAGCTGGCCTCGGTGGCAGCGCTTCCGGTTCGCGTGCAGCCTAAGGACACGCTCGTGCCGGCCGGGATCGCTCCGCGCGAACGCAAGAGCGACGCGCGCGGCGAGGCCACGGTGGTACGCGACGGGGACCGCCGGGTGGCTTCGGGTTGCCTCTGGGATGCGTGCGAGGCGCTGTTGGCCTCGCATCACGATCCAGAATCCCTACCGCGTGCCTTGGATGCACTGCGTGCCGCGTTCGAATGCGATGGCGTTGCGCTGCATGCGATGGATGCCAAGGGCCATCTCGAGCCCTGGTGCGCGCGGGGCGAGTGGGAGAGTGGCGCGGGAGATCTGCGCCCGTGCATGGGGGTGCCGTTGTTCCGCGGGCGTGAACGGGTGGGCGCGCTCGACCTGCGCGGTCGCAAGGGGCAACGCTGGCGGCCGGACCAGCTTGCGCTGGTGCGCACGGCCAGCGGCGCGCTCGGGGCGGCCCTGGGTGCACGCCTCGAGTTGGAGCGACTCAAGCATGCGCCCGGTCGGGATGCCGTCACCGGGCTGCCGGATTCGAAGGCGTTCCAGCAGCGCTTGCTCGAGGAAGTCGCGCGCGCCGAGCGATCGGGACTGCCGGTCGCCGTCGTGGCGCTCGATCTCGATCATTTCGCGGGAATCGACCAGAAGTATGGGCGCGCGGCCAGCGACGCGGTGCTCGCAGAGTGTGCGCTGGTGCTCAAGGTGGCGCTGCGCGAGGGAGATCAACTGGCACGGCTGGGCGGTGACGGGTTTGGCGTCGTGCTGCCCGACTGCGATCTGGCGCCCGCGCGCCGACTCTCGGAACGGCTCCGGCACGCGATCGAAGAGCACCGATTCTCGCGAGTCGGGCATGTCTCGGTTTCGGCCGGCGTGGCCTCTGCGCCCCGTGACGGATTGGAAGCCACCGAACTTCTCGCGGCCGCCGAACAGGCTCTCGGATTGGCCAAGAAGGGTGGGCGACGTCGCACCGCGTCGAGCGGTCCGTCGCACACTCACTGAGGGCGCGCCGACCATGCCAGAAAAGCCCCCGCTTGAACCGCAGAACTCGGATGTGCCGCAGGACGCCTATGTGAAATCGGCCCCTCTGGCCCATG
>JANLOU010000313.1:0-4992 GCA_031366735.1 Candidatus Eiseniibacteriota bacterium | reverse complement strand
CGACTGGGCAGGTGTCACCCGGCTGGCCCGCAGGTGGCCACGAGGTAGCAGCGGGGCCCGGGCTGCAATTCCTGGCCATCGATCCGGGCGCAGTCGCCGATGCCGATGGGGGTTGGTGGCTCAGCTATTACAGCGCGCCGTCAGGATCCGACAGCGATGCGATGCTGCTTCATGCGGATGGCCTCGGTAACGCGCGTTCGGGCTGGCCGGTGTACGGCAGGAGTGTAACAGCTGCGGCGGGGGTACAGGCACAGCCGGCACTCTGCTCCGACGGATCGGATGGCATCTACGTCGCGTGGGTCGACGCGCGCACCGGCGTGGGAGTCCCTGACCCTGGCGTTCAGGACTACTACGATATCTATCTGCAGCACTTCGATGGACAGGGGCAATCGGACCCGCGCTGGCCGAGCACCGGCTTGCCCGTGTGCATCTGGCCAGGTACACAGCAGGCTCCACGTGTGATTGCCGACGGCAACGGTGGCGCCTTCCTGACCTGGGAACTATCCGGGCCGCAGGGGAACACCATCCATGCCCAGCACATCCTCGCCAACGGTACCGTCGCGGGTGGTTGGCCGGCCGGGGGTCGCAGGATGTTCGGTCTCGAGGGCTATGCACACCTGAGCCAGCTCTGCGCCGATGGCCAAGGTGGATTCTTCGTAGCGGGGGAAATAGCTGCTTCGGACGGCAAGCCACACATCTACCTACAGCATGCGAATGTGGCTGGCCAGTTCGACGGTCCATGGGGAGCTGCGGGGTATCGTCTTGTGCCGCCGGGGTTCACCATCGACCGTCAACTTTCACCGCGAATGATTCCATCCCTTCCAGGCAGTGTGATTGTCACTTGGGATGACATCCGTTCGGGATCGGAGGAAGCCTATGCCCTCAGAGTCGGCGTCACCGGGATTGTCGCAGCCACCGCGTCGTTGGTGGAGCAGTCGGTGGAAGTCGACCGTGTCGCCCTGATTTGGCAGGTCTTCGACGGATCATTCGACCAGGCCACAATCGAGCGCCAGATTTCGGATGGCCCTTGGATTGAGATCGCGACCATCTCACCCGACGGCGAAGGCCGCCTGCGGTTCGAGGATCGCGGGATCGAACAAGGCACTCGCTATGCCTACCGTCTGAGCTGGCCGAGCGCCGAGGGCACGCAGCGTTCCAGCGAGACCTGGGTGCAAGTCCCCGTTCTCGCGCGCTTCGCCTTGAAGGGTGCCACCCCGAACCCCTCTCCACGCGGCGCGCTCAGCGTGCGCTACTCGCTCGAGGCGGGCACTGCCCCTTCGCGGATCGAGCTCTACGACCTGCAGGGTCGCTGCGTCTCGAGCCGCGATGTGACCTCCGCGGGCCCGGGTGAGCATGTGCTCCAGTTGAGTGATGCCCGCCTGCTCGACACGGGCATCTACTGGGTGCGGCTCTCGCAGGGTGCCAGGCAAGCGACGGCGAGGATCGTGCTCGTCGATTGAACTGCGCGTCGCCGCGCGAGGCAAGAGCCACGTCGCTGGTCACGAGGGTTGGGGACAGGGGACTGGCGGGGAAGGTTGGAACGCAACCGCGGACGGGCCCGGTACTGCAACTTATCAGGCCATCCGTCCGTCTATACAAGGGTACGGCACCTGACCCCAACCCGACCCGCCCCTCTGGAGCCCCTCCCATGATCTCTCAGCGCTATTTGGTTCCGCTGCTGGCCGTCCTCACCGCAGTTGTACTGGCCCACTCGCCCGCCCACTCCTCTGAGCGCTTCGCGCTGGCCGGCGACGATGTGCGGATCTGGAACCTGGCCGGCCGGACGGTGATCGAATCCGCGCCCGGCGAGCAGGTGATCGTGCTGGTCGAGCGCGGCGGAGCCGACGCCGCCAAGCTGCGGATCGCGACCGACGCCGTGGGCGGCCACCCTGCGCTACGGGTGCTCTATGGCAAGGACCGCGTGGTGTACGCGGACCGAACCCTGCGCTTCGGCTCCACCAGCAGCGTGCACATCCGCGCCGACGGCACCTGGGGCGGCGATGGCCCTCGCAAGGACTGGTGGAAGGGCATGGGGCGACGCGTGACCGTCTCGAACAAGGGATTCGGCATGCAGGCTTACGCCGACCTGCATGTGCAGGTGCCCAAGGGCCGTCGCGTGAGTGTGTACACCGTTGCGGGCGCCGCGACGCTCACCAATGTGGACGGGCGGATCCTGTTCGACGGCGGAGCGACGGATGTGACCGCCAACGGCTGTGCCGGCGCATTGTCGGTGGACATTGGTTCGGGCTCGGTGAGCGTGAACAAGTTCGATGGCGACCTGTTGGTGGACACGGGTTCGGGCAGCGTCAGCCTGACGGATGTGGCAGGTGCCACGCTGAGCGTGGATACCGGATCCGGTGATGTGAAAGGTTCACAACTGGCCGCGCGAGAGATCCTGGTGGACACCGGCTCTGGCTCGGTGGAGCTGGCCGCGGTGCACGCGAGCTCGCTCAAAGTCGACACCGGTTCGGGCAGCGTGGGCGTGTCGCTGTTGAGCAGCCGCTGTGCGCTGGAGGTGGATACCGGCTCGGGCAGCGTGCGGATCCAGGTGCCGCCCACCTTTGCCGCCGAGGTGCATATCGAGACCGGCTCGGGCGGCATCCGCACGGACCTGCCCATGACCGTGCTCGAGACGGACCGCGACCTGCTGCGTGCCCGCATTGGCTCGGGCGGTGCGAAGCTGCATGTGGACACGGGCTCCGGAGCGGTGGCGTTGATGGCGGCGCGGTAGGGCGCACGGGTGCCGCGCGTGGAATCAAGTTTGCGCGCCTGAGGGAGCGAGTTGGGTTAGGTCGCTCCCGGCTGGCCCACCGCTGGCCACGAGGTGTGCGCTGGCCTCGGAGGCCGAGAGCGATGTGACGCTTCTCCGCGTCGACGGCTTGGGCAACGCGCGCACCGGTGCTGGCATCCCGGACCCGTTCTCGCAGGATTACTAGGATGTCTACCTACAGCACTTCGACGCCCAAGGAGCAATCGTGAGTGGGTGGCCGATAGGTGGACTGCCGGTGTGCCTCTGGCCGGGGCCGCAGCAAGCGCCGCGAGTCATGGCGGATGGCAACGGCGTCGTCGTCGCCGACGCCTCGCTCGCCATGGTCACCCCCGACGGCGAGGAGCGCCTGAGCTACGAGGACCGCGCCATCGAGCAAGGCCTACCGCCTCGCGTGGCGGAGCGCCCAGGGCACGCAACGCTCCGGCGAGACCTCGGTGCAGGTGCCGGCGCTCGCACGGTTCGCGCTCCGCGGCGCTACGCCCAACCCATCGCCTCACAGTGCACTCCGCGTGCGCTATTCGCTCGAGGCCAGTGCCGCGCCCGCGCGCATCGAGCTCCATGACCTGCAGGGCCGCTGCGTCTCGAGCCGCGATGTGATCAGCGCTGACCGGGCGAGCACACGCTGCAGCTTCCCGATGCCCGCCTGCTCGACAACGGGCATCTACTGGTTGCGCCCCACGCCAGGGCACACAGCGAGCCACGACGAGGCTCGTGCTGGTCGACTGAGACGGACGCATGGCCAGCGGCATGTGGATACAGGGCGAGGAGCGGTAGGAATAGCTCATTCGATGCCGACCGATTCGCACCAGACGGCCAGCACGAGCAATGCCCACAACGTCCCTCCCCAAGGGCCCCCATATTCGTTGCCGATCTTGTTCATCCAGCCCTCGGTCCCCGGAACAAGACGGCGAATCCCGGGCGAGTCCAGGACACGGCTGCGGATCATCGCCCCATCGTGCTGGAGCAGTTCGGAGATATTCCCCGACTGGAATCCCCGCTTGGGACGCTTCACGATGTCGGGAGGCATCCGATTCTTGGCCCAGCGCCGCATCATGAGCTTTGTGTTCGCACGCCCTGGCCAGCGAGAAATGCGATTCCCTGGCGGCATCGACAAGAGGAACTCCACCAGGTCACGGTCCAAGAAGGGCATGCGAAGCTCCGCGGAAGCGTCCATGGACACCGCATCCGCAAAGGACAGGATGTTCGCGGACAGGAATGTCCGAATCAACACCTCCTGGATCCTGTCGAGGGCCAGAGCATCGCGGTGACAATCGCTGTACAGGTCTGCAATCGTCTGCAGATATTTCCTCCCAGCGGGATAAGCCCCTCCGAGCAACTCGCGAACTTGTCCTGGGGGGAGTGGGCGGTCAACCAGGTAGGAGGCTGCGGCAGGGGCTTCACGGGGAGGGGACGCCAGAAAACTCCTGCGTCGCGCGATCACCGAACCGTCGCCGAATAGGTATCGGTCCAATGACCGATTCAACAAGGGCCCGGCTATTCCCGCGAGCCGTCGCAAGGCCGCCAATCGGAAGCTATCCTGACTGAGCCGATAACCTCCGAGCAATTCGTCTGCACCGTGTCCACAGAGAAAGACGGTGGCTCTCGAACGCGCACCCCGGATCAACATCCATGTTGCAAGGGACGCGCCGTCTCCGACCGGCTCGGTGAGACATCCGAACGCGGCATCGCAGGCGGCAAATCGCTCGGGAGCAGTCGTGTTGATATCGAACACATCCCCACCCGGTCCGCTCACGATATCGGGTTGGATTCCTCCTTTCGGGTTGCTCAAACGGAATGTGAACGAGGGAGGGGAGTGCCCATCCGCGAGGAGTGCGGAACGAATGCTATTGCTGTCAATGCCGTCACTCAGGAGTAGCCCGACCGGGACATCGCCCACCAAGCATCGCTTGCAGGCTTGGGTGAACAGGGCGGCGTATTGTTCATCCAACGAGGCCTGCGATAGACGCTTGGAAAGTGATGATGAATCGAATCGTGGGGCGTACCACTCAGCCGATTGGAGCAATCCTTCTGGACCGAACTGAAGGTAGCAACCTGGCGCAAGTTTCGTGACATCGCGAAGCACTGTGCGCGGGCTGACGACATACCGCAGCTCCAAATACTCCGCGATCGCATCTGGATCCAACTCTCGAGGCACACCTGGCACTTGGACCAGTGCCTCGAGGCTCGAGGCGAATGCAAGGCGATCAGCCGATGAGTGCAGG
>JANLOU010000297.1:0-7736 GCA_031366735.1 Candidatus Eiseniibacteriota bacterium | reverse complement strand
CTTCCGAGCCCCAGCGGTTCAACGCGCCCTCAGGAGCCCCCGTGACCCTTTCCCGTCGCCAGTTCATGCGCACATCGCTCCTTGCGGGCGCGGCGGCGCTCGTGCCCTCGCAGCTTGCGCAGTTGCTCGCAAGCGACGCTCGCGCCGGAACGCTCGATACGCTGCTCACGCGGGTTTCGCGTGGGCCGGCGGGGCGGGCGGTGGGATACGGGCCGCTGCAACCGGATCCCGCCGGACTGCTCGACCTGCCCGCGGGGTTTCGCTATGCGATCCTCTCGCCCGGGGTGCTCGAGAGCGATCATGCGCGGGAAGGGCGCTTCGCCGGGACGCTCAGCAACGGCGACCCCACGCCACCGCAGCACGACGGCATGGCCGCGTTCGCGGGTCCCAACGGCAACACCATCCTGGTGCGCAACCACGAGCTCAACTCGTGGGACCGGCCACTGCTCGACCCGGCCCGCACGCGGCCCTACGACCCGATGGCCGGCGGGGGCACCACCACGCTGTGGGTGGATCGGGACCGGCGAGTGGTGCGATCGTTCGCCAGCCTGTCGGGCACGCTGCGCAACTGCGGCGGGGGCACCACGCCATGGGGTTCGTGGATCAGCGCCGAGGAAAGCGTGTTCCTGCCGGGCGCACTCGATGCGCGCAACACCGACCTGACGCCCGATGTCGCCAAGCGCCATGGGTATGTCTTCGAGGTCGACGCGAACGCCACCGCTCTGGTGGAACCCAAGCCCCTGCGCGAGATGGGCCGCTTTCGCCACGAGGCGCTCGCCGTGGATCCGCGCACGGGGTTCGCCTACCTGACCGAGGACCGCGAGGACGGCCTGTTCTATCGCTTCCGGCCGCGGGTGGTGACGGCTGGACGGACGGCCCCGGCGCGCCTCGCGGTGGGCGACTATGCCCACGGCGGCAGCCTGGAGGCGTTGCGGATCAGTGGCCGGCCACAGGCGATCACGAACAATCGCGAGGTTGCGGCCGCCTTTCCGCTCGGGCGCTCTTACCGCGTGGATTGGGTGCCCATCGCCGAGCCGGACCCCGATTGCGATACCGAACGCGACCCCGCGGACCCCAATCCCGACCCGCAGAAGCGCCGCATGCGCACCGCTGCCTCGAGCACGCGGGCGCAGGGTTTCGCGGCGGGCGCGGCACAGTTCTCGAAATCAGAAGGAATCGCCTACCACCGCGGGGCGATCTACTGGAGCGCTTCCGATGCCGGCCACGCCAAAGCAGGCCAGGTCTGGCGCCTGGAGCCGGCTGCGCAGCGGCTGACGCTGCTCGTGGAGCCCGACGATTCGGCGCGTCTGGATATGCCCGACAATCTCTGCGTTGGCGGCAATGGCGATGTGCTCGCCTGCGAGGACGGCTCGGGCGACAACTTCCTCGTGGGCATCACGCCGCGCGGCGCGCTGTATCCACTCGCGCGCAATGCGCATCCGCTCAAGCGCGAACTGGCGGGATGTTGCTTCGCGCCGGATGGACAAACGCTCTTCGTGAATCTGCAGCAACCGGGAATCACCTTCGCCGTGTGGGGGCCGTGGTCTCGCCGCCGCGCGTGAACGCTCGGAATGCACGCCACTCGAACGATCCCGTTCGTGATGCATCGTGCGCTCTTGATGCAAGCGGCCATGCTGCGTCAAGAGCAGAAATTGGCAGATAGAACGCGTGAATCTTCGGGCTTGTCGCGGGGTGCACATCCAGTGGTATAAACCAGCGCACCACTGACGCGGCCTGTTCCCTCGGCGTCGGCGGCGAATACCTGACCCCGTAGTCTTCAGAATGGTTCAGCCGCGACGGCCTCACGATGAGGCCCTATCGCTCGGTCGCCGTCCCGGCCGAACCGCCCCACCCATCATGGAAGCGGCTCTGCAGCTTGCTTTCGCCAGGACCAGGGAGGTCCAGTGATGTCGAATCCGTATGTGCAGGACGCCGCAGCTCCCACCTCGGACACCGCCACTGCTGCCACGAATGCCGGACTGCGCGTGCCCCGCCATTTCACCCGTCCCGGCGTCGATCCGCTGGACGAGGTGAAGTGGGACAAGCGCAAGACGGTCATCCAGAATCCCGATGGCTCGGTGGTGTTCAAGATGGACGCCGTCGAAGTGCCGGCGGCCTGGTCGCAACTCGCCACGGATATCGTGGTCAGCAAGTACTTCCGCAAGGCCGGCTTGCCCGGAACGCCGGGTCACGAGACCAGCGTCCGACAGGTGGTCACCCGTCTGGCGCGCACGATGCGCGTCTCGGGCGAGGCGCAGGGCGGCTACTTCGCCACGGCGGAGGACGCTCAGGCGTTCGAGGCCGAGCTCTCGTACATGCTGGTGCACCAGATCGGCGCGTTCAACTCGCCGGTGTGGTTCAACTGCGGCCTGTTCCACGAGTATGGCATCGTCGGCTCGGGCGGTAGTTTCGCCGTGGACCTCCCCACCAACACCGTGCAGATGACCACGGATTCCTATTCGCGCCCCCAGGTCTCGGCCTGTTTCATCCAGTCGGTGGGCGATGACCTCATGTCCATCTTCGAGCTGGTCAAGAACGAGGCGCGCGTCTTCAAGTACGGCTCGGGCACCGGCACCAACTTCAGCAAGCTGCGCGGACGCATGGAGAAGCTCTCGGGCGGCGGCACCTCCTCGGGCCTGATGAGCTTCCTCGAAGTGCTCGATCGTGGCGCGGGCGCCACCAAGTCGGGTGGCACCACGCGGCGTGCGGCCAAGATGGTCGTGCTCGACATGGACCACCCCGAGATCCTCGACTTCGTGCGGTGGAAGATGCGCGAGGAGAAAAAGGTCGCGGCGCTGGTGTCTGCGGGCTATTCGTCGGATTTCAACGGAGAAGCCTACGCCACGGTGTCGGGGCAGAACTCGAACAACTCCATCCGGGTGCCAGATTCGTTCATGAACGCGCTCGAGACCGACGGACCTTGGAGCACGCGGCTGCGCACCACGGGCGAAGCCTACGAGACCATGCCGGCGCGCCAGATGTGGCGCACGGTGGCCGAGGCGGCGTGGGCCTGCGCGGATCCGGGCGTGCAGTTCGACGACACCATCCAGAAATGGCACACCTGCAGCGGGACGGACCGCATCCATGCGACCAACCCCTGCAGCGAGTTCGTGTTCCTCGACGACACGGCGTGCAATCTGGCGTCGGTCAACCTCATGAAGTTCCGCGACCAGAACGGCTCGTTCGACATTGAGGGCTACCGCCACGCGAACCGCGTGTTCTTCCTGGCCCAGGAGATCGCGGTCAGCTTCGCCTCGTACCCGACCGAGCGGATCGCGCGCAACTCCGAGGACTTCCGCCCGCTGGGACTGGGCTATGCCAATCTCGGCACATTGCTGATGGTCGAGGGGCTGCCCTACGACAGCGACGGGGCGCGTGCCTATGCGGCGACGATCACCGCCATGATGACCGGTGAGGCGTACGCCCTGTCGGCCGAGATGGCCGCCAGCAAGGGCCCGTTCCGCGGCTACCCGCAGAACGCCGACAGCATGATGCGCGTCATGAAGCTGCATCGCGACGCAGCCCGTGCCATCGACCCGGCGCTGGCGCCGCGGGCGATGCGCTCGGCGGCGGTCGAGACCTGGGATCGCGCGGTGGCCTACGGCTCGTTGCACGGCTATCGCAACTCGCAGGCCACGGTGCTGGCGCCGACCGGCACGATCGGCCTGCTCATGGATTGCGATACCACGGGCGTCGAACCGGACTTCGCGCTGGTCAAGTTCAAGAAGTTGGCGGGCGGCGGTTACTTCAAGATCGTGAATCAGTCCGTGCCCTTGGCGCTGGAGCGGCTCGGCTATGACGCCACGGAACGCGAACGCATCATCCGTTACGCCATTGGCTACGGCACGCTCAAGGGTGCGCCGCATATCGACGAATCCACGCTTCACAACAAGGGTCTGCACGAAGCCGACATCGAGGGCATCGAGCGGGTATTGCCGAATGTCCTCGATGTGCGTCAGGCGTTCGGGCGGGGCATCGTCACCGACGAGACGCTCACGCGCCTTGGGGTCACGGTCGCCGAGCGCGAGAAGCCCAGCTTCAGCGTGCTGCCCTTCCTGGGCTTCACCGAGGAGCAGATCGACGAGGCCAACCTCTACATCTGCGGCACCCAGACGGTCGAAGGCGCGCCGGGGCTGAAGCACGAACACCTCGCAGCGTTCGATTGCGCGAATCGCTGCGGCAACAAGGGCACCCGCTTCATCCAGCCCATGGGCCATGTGCGCATGATGGGTGCCGTGCAGCCGTTCATCTCGGGCGCCATCAGCAAGACCGTGAACATGCCCAACGAATCCTCGGTCGATGATGTCGAGGACATCTACTCGCAGTCATGGAAGCTCGGGATCAAGGCGGTGGCGCTGTATCGCGACGGCTGCAAGATGAGCCAGCCGCTGGCCACCTCCAAGAAGAAGGACGACGAGAAGCCCGTCGCCGAGACCGACAGCCCCTCGCCGGCCAAACTGCACCGCCGTCGCCTGCCGAGCCGTCGGCACGGGTTCACGCAGGAAGCTCGGATCGCCGGTCACAAGGTGTTCCTGCGCACAGGCGAATACGAGGATGGCACGCCGGGCGAGATCTTCATCGACATGCACAAAGAGGGCGCCGCGTTCCGCAGCATGATGAACTGCTTCGCCATCTCGGTGTCCATGGGCTTGCAGTACGGGGTGCCGCTCGAAGACCTGGTGGACCAGTTCTGCTTCACGCGTTTCGAGCCACACGGTCGAGTGGACGGGCACGAGAACATCAAGGCTGCCACCAGCGTCATCGACTATGTGTTCCGCGTGCTGGGCGTGGAATACCTGGACCGGCGCGACCTCGCCCATGTGTTCCCCGAGGAACCGCCGATCGGCGAGCTCATTCCGGTGGAGCCCAAGCAACACGCGACGGGAGTGCTGGTGGGCAAGGAGCATCGTCAGGCGGCCAGGGCGCAGAATGTCCTGCGACATCGCATCGTCGATGCGGAGCGGGAAGTCATGCAGGCGAACGCATCGACCACCTCTCCCGTACCGATGAAGGCCACGGGCGATACGCCGGCATGCACCACCTGCGGGCATGTAACCATCCGCAACGGCACCTGCTTCAAGTGCCTCAACTGCGGCACATCGATCGGGTGTTCGTGATACGATCGAGGGGTTGAGAGCAGCGAAGTGGAGGGGCGGGACCCATGCGGGTTCCGCCCCTATCGCTTGCTCGATCGCAACCTCACGGAGTTCGTGCGCAGCCACGCCGCGTAGCCTTCTCGATCCATTTCACCATTCGACAACGTCAGGGTCGCGAGCACCGCATCGGCTTCGGACGCACGCAGCGCAGCCCCATTCAACTCCAGGAATACGCCCGCAATGGTCAACGCAATACGCTTGTTGCCATCGTGGAATGGATGATCCCGGCAGAGCGCGACCGCGTAGGCCGCCGCGAGGTCGAATCGGTCCGTTTTGGCGTACACATGGTGATTCCGCGGGCTGTCGAGTGCCGACTCCAGCAACCCGCGATCACGCACGCCCACCAATCCCCCGTGCTCCACGATCAAATGCTCGTGGATCGCGAGCACCGCCATGGGGGTCAGCCAACGAGGCCTCCGCTTCAACGACCAAGTTCGCGAAGCGCGTTGCGGTAGCGTCGCATGAAGCCTTCCGCCACCCGAAGCGTCTCCTCGAAATCCGGTTCGTACGGCGTGAGCCGATAGCCCCCCGGGGTCTCCGTCAGATACAGCGCGTCACCCTCACGGACATGCAGCGCGCGAGCCGCCTCCGCTGGGAGCGTCACCCCGAGCGAGTTGCCGACCTTCCGCACTTTGAGCCGAACCATTCCCTACCTCCCTTCAAACGCTGTGGACACGGATGTTATAACTTCATCGGTTGGGAGAGCAACCACCTTGAGGCCAGTGTTCACTCACACCGCGCCGCGCCAACCCCCGCGCATTCCACCACGAACAGATGCTCGCGATTGCTCGACGCCCCGGGCTTGCCCACCTTCTCGCCCGAGGGGTTGTAGACGCCCAGACGATGCCCGATATGACGCGGCTGCTCGAACGCCACCTCGCGCACCACGCCGCGCTCGCCCAGCATGGCGCGCAGGTCCGCCAGCGACAGATGACCCTCGTCGCTGAACGATACCACCAGGTGGCGCGCGCGCACGCGCTCCAACACCAGCGCCAGCGCACCCGCGATCTGGCCCCGGCGGTTGAACGCGCTGCCCCGTTCACGCACATCCACACGCTTGCAGGCGACGCCATACACGGCGGGTTTGTCCCAGAGCACGAGCGATTCCCACACATGATAATTGCCCAGATAGCTGTGCTGGTTATACGGCGGGTCCAGATAGACGAGGTCGGCTTCAAAGCGCTCGGCAGCCACCGTCGCATCCAGGCACGACGCGGAGCCCTCGCCATCGAGCAGCTCCGGCACCCGCAGTTGCAGCGGCTGGTGGGACCGCGCCGCCCATTGTTTGAGATACGCCATCTGCAGTCCGACGGTGGAGTCCACGCGATCGGCGGCCTCCATCAGGCTCACCAGCGCGATCGCCTCGAGTCTGGGCTCCAACGAGAGTGATGCGATGCGTTCCCGGATGGCATCCACGCGTGCGCCGTTGGCTGGCTGCAGATAGCGCGACGCCACGCAAAAGGTCTCCGTGAACCAACCAGGCCTGCCCGGCAGCGCGTCGAGCTCCTCGAGCAGTCGCTCGGCCCGCAAGCGCCAGCGCCCAGCATCCGCCGCCACATAGCACGACGCCAGCACATGCGCGTAGGCATTGTGGTCGTTCGCATGCACCTGTAGCCCCAGCCGCTTGAGCGCCTGGCCCACGCGGGCGGTGCCCGAGAACAGGTCCAGCGCCGTGCGCACGCCCTGAAGCGGCGCGATCGCCTCGAGGATGTGCGGCATGAGCCGACGCTTGGAACCGAGATACTTGATCATGGGGACCTCCCTGTCCGCGGATGACGTTCCGGGCCAAGGTAGTCGAAATCCCCAGTCCCTCAACTAAAATACTGACGTCCGGTCGGGACAGCCGTAGGATGGACATGCGTTCGCAGGCCGCTCGTCACGCCTTGACCGAAGGAGTCTGCATGTCACTCGCAGAAGCACGAATCGTCCGCCAGCAGTTCCTCAAGAGCTTCTCCTCGACCGACACCCGGTTGGTTCCCGCCTCAGGTGTGACCGTGATCGTGCATCGACAAGGCGCGACAATTGCTGGGGGGGGTCACGATGCTCCCCACGCAGCCACGCCTCGTCTCGGTGCGTAGCCTGGGACAGATCGCGGTCGACGACATCGTGTATCCCGCCGCCGACACCAATCGCCCGCTCGTCGTGGTCTCGTTGGATCCGGCCACGCGCAAGATCGACCTGTTGAACAACGGGTCCTCGGCCTTCGCGATTGCCAAAGGTGAGCGGTTGTTCACCTTGGATTCCCGCGTGCCCATCTCCAAGGACGCGGGGCTCGCTGAGGCCTTCACGCCGACCGGGAGCATCACGACCGACTCATCAGGAGTGATCGAGTTCTACTCCTCCGAACCCCGAGTCGACCTGCGCTATTCCGGTGGCGGAATCACGGCTGGCGCGCGGGTCGATGTGGAAGCCGGCCTGATGCTCAGCCAGCCGCTCCCGTGGCTGAACGCCAGTGACTATGGCTCGCTCCAGCAGGCGGTCGACGCGCTGCCCGCCAACATCGGTGGCCTGATCGTGATCCCCGCAGGCGAGTATGTGGTAACCGCTCCGCTGGTCCTGCCCAAGGACAAGGCCGTGCAT
>JANLOU010000245.1:0-2359 GCA_031366735.1 Candidatus Eiseniibacteriota bacterium | reverse complement strand
GCCGGCACCACGAATGTGGCTTTCATGCATCACGGCAACCAAGGGCTTGCCTACTCCGATGTGTTCGCGGGCCGTCCCGGCTTCGAGGCGAGCAGCGGCTTCGACGAGATCCTGCGTGTGCATGAACAGAAGAACATTCCCGGCAACTTCCACCTCTCGGCGCTGTTGCAGTCCTCGGCCGAGTGGAACCGCCAGAATGGCGACCCGCTCGACTTCAATGGCTGGTTGCGCTCGGGTGTCACCGCGGGATGGGCCGGCATGATCACTTCGGCCTACGGCCAGCCGATCATGCCGTTCATGCAAGGCGCCATGAACGACTGGGCGATCAATCGCGACCACGCGATGGTGCAGACCCGCTACGCCTACGACCCCAATGTCGCATGGGTGCCTGAACGGGTGTTCCTCGATCCAGGCACATATCCGAACGCCGGCGTGATCGATGGATCAGGCGGACATTGGCAGGCCAATGGGGTGGGCGCAGTCATCCTCGATGACTGGCCGCACTGCCAAGGCCACAATAAGCATCAGATCCATTTCCTGCAGGGGAATGGCCTGCGCATCATCCCGCGCGACGGTGACTTCACCGGCAAGCTGCACACGGGTGACGGTCAGGGCGCGCTCAACATCCTGGTGAACGAAGCCAACTCCGGCGTCGGCCAGTACCGGCTCACGGTCTACGCGGACGATTGGGAGATGGCGGCCGAGGTGGCCGGCTGGCAGAACACCTTTCCCAACGCGCTCGAGACCTACCTGTGGATGATCGACAAATGCGCCGTCGAGAGTGCGTGGCTGAGCACCTGGAAGCTGGACCCGGCGCTGGCGAACCCCAACTTCAATGGCGACACCTTCACCCCCACCTACGGCACCTACGGAGGGATCGGGGATGTGAACGGCTATGGCGGTAGCAATAACGCCTGGTACACCGACTGGGCCGGCTATGTGCCGTATGTCACGGGTGGAAACGGCAACGGGGTGTTCGCCGGCAATGGCAATGGCAAGAACCACGGGCAACTCTGGAACGACGCGCACGCGGCGTTGCAATCCGCGCCCAACAACAAGATCCGCGAGACCGGCTGGTATGTGCTCATGAGCAACCTGCACGAGACCGGCTGGCACGACTTTCTGGGCGGGCCACTGTCCGGATGGCAACGCCAATACAGCGCCCACATCAAGAACGCGCAGGTCTACGCCGAAGCAGCGCGCTGGGCAGGCGGGCAGTACGCCAGCGCAACGGGGGCGTTCCTGAGTGACATCGACAACGACGGGATCAACGAGATCGTGCTGCACAACGATCGCGTCTTCGGCGTATTCGAATCCATCGGCGGCCGTTGCACGCAATTGTTCGCCAAAGGCAGCGGCTATGATTTCTCTGTCGTGGGAATCGACAACGCCTACTGGGCTGGCACCGAAGGGGACTACAACGATGTCAATCACATCGCGGCGCTGTCCGATGTGGGGCCGAATCGCCAGAGCGATCTGTACGCGATGACGGTGGACATCAGCTCGGGCAACACCGTGCAGGCCTCGTTCACACGCGACGGGCTCAAGAAGACGGTCAAGCTCACGCTGGGCCAACCCTACTTGGACATCGTGTATCGAACGGGCTCGCAGACGCAGTACATCCAGTCGGGCTTCTCGCCCGATGTGGTGGACCTGCTCTACAACGGTCGCATGGACCGAGTCTGGGGCGGCGGGAATCGCACCTACATGGGGCAGCGCAACCCGAACACCGCCGCGACGGCGGCCTATGTGCTGGGCAACGGCGGCGCAACGCACCAGTCGAGCTTCTCGAGCACGCTCATGAAAGTCGACGAGGTGTACGGCGCGCAGAAGTTCGAGTTCTATCTGTACGCTGGTGCAACTTCGGCTCCCGACATCAATGGGCGCATCGCCGAGCTGGACGCGCTGTCGGCAGGGCTCGCGGACCAGCTTGCTCCCGAAGCGGTGCGTGGCACCTACTTCCCCTCCACTCGCCAGCTCGCGCTCACATTCGATGAAGCAGTGCGGGCGGCCAATGTCGTGGTCACCAGCATCCGCATCGATGCCAACGATGATGGGGTCGCCGATGTGAGCCTCGATGCCGGCTGCACGGTCCTCACCACGGGCAACGCTGCGACGATCACCCTGCAACTCTCCACGGCGGCGCACAACGCCATCCAGGCCCTGAGCAACCGCAACGGCATGGAACTCCTGCTCACGGCGGGCGCCGTGCGCGATGTGGCGGGCAACCTGAGCGCGACGCTCACGAACACGGGGAATGTTCCCGTCTCCTATGGCCCGCCCACGCTCATCACGCTCGATGGGCGGTTCGATCCGAGCGAGTGGCCCAACTGCACGATCGCGGCCGCGGATTCGAACG
>JANLOU010000234.1:0-5278 GCA_031366735.1 Candidatus Eiseniibacteriota bacterium | reverse complement strand
CCGGAAATGCGCTCGCTGTGACCGACTCGCGGTTGTACTTGGGATTCTCGGGTGCGTATCTGGACCCCTCGTCCCGGAAGAACTCGGTATTGGCATTCAACGCGTCAACCGGCGCGATGGAATCGTGGTTCCCGCATGTCTCCACTTATTATCAAGGGCTGTTCACGGTGTTGCTTTCGCACGAGGCGGACCTGTACGTGGGAGGACAAGCTGAGATGCTCGTGGGGGATGAATTGCGTACTGGATTGGCGATGATCCGCCCGACTGACCTGCAGATGCCAACGGTGGAGGTGTTGTCTCCGGGCGCAGGCGAGTCGTTGGTCATCGGCTCCCGGCGGCAACTTCAATGGTACGCGGATGACAACCAGGCGGTGGCGTCCTGCGACGTCTATCTTTCGCGCACGGGTCCGACCGGGCCTTGGGAATCGTTGGCGACCGCGGTCACGGGGACAGACCGTTACGCGTGGATCGTGACGCCACCCGCGGCGGGCACCAACTGTTGGCTCCGCGTCGATGCACGAGACTATGCAGGCAACAAGCGCACAGCCATCGGGCCGGGGCCATTCGGGATTGCTGCGACGACGGGAGTCGGAACGGAGCTTGGTGCCGTGAACCTCGCGCTCGGGGCGCCGCTACCGAATCCGACTTCGACCGACGCCACCGTTTCGTTCCTGCTGCCATCAGCAGCGCACACTCGGGTGGGTGTATTGGACGTGCAGGGCCGCGAGGTGGCACTGCTCGTCGATGCAGATCTCCCCGCGGGGCCGCATCAGACACTCGTGCCCGCAGGGGTGCTGTCCCCCGGACTCTACTTCCTCTCGCTCCGCGTGCCCGGCCAGGAGCTCACTCGGCGGCTCATGGTGATCCGCTGAAGAGCAGCGAGGGCATCAGGTGTCCTCCCCGCACGGGCCAGTCCCGCCCATCCTCACTCCCCCCGCTCGCGATCCAGCGTCATCTCGAGCATGGTCGGACGGAATCCGAGCGACCCGAAAAGCCGCTGCGCTTTCATGTTGTTGCTCTTGGCCATGAGCACCACCTGCGAGCGGCCCTTCGAGTGGATCCACGCGATGGCGGCATCCAGCAATGCACGCCCAGCGCCCGAGTGGCGTGCGGGCTCGTCCACGAAGATGTCGTGCACCACGCCACAGGGCCCGCGGAACTCCATCCAATTAGTGCCTGAGACATCGGCGTAGACATAGCCGATCACTCGGCCTGCATCCTCAGCGACCAGCACCAGCGTGTTGGCGTCCGAGGTCTGGGACACGAGGAATCGCCCATAGCCCGCTTCGGGCTGCTCGACAAGGATGAAGCGTCGGGGATCCGCGGCATGATGCTGGCGCATGAGCGCGGAACCATAGCGGCCGAGAGGTTCCTGATCGGCGGCAGTCGCAGGGCGGATCGTGACCATGCCGCGCAGGATAGCGCAAACATCGCAGTTGGCCACACCGAACCATCGACTTGTAGTTCGTTGAACCACGAGGAGAATACCCATGCGAAACGCGATTCTGGCAATGGCTGTGGCCCTGACCCTGACACTTGTCACCGGACCGCTCCAGGCAGCGCCCCGCAAGTCGCCTCCCGCGGATGTCGGCAGCGGACGCATCGCCTGGTTCGACATCACAACATCCGAGCTATCGAAGTCCAAAGACTTCTACGGCAGGCTCTTCGATTGGACTTTCACCCCGCTGCAGGGAACCGATCAGGCGGTGGAGATCGTCGCACGGGGCCGGGCGATCGGGACGCTCCGAGGGGCCGAGGGCACGATCAGCCCGTTCAACGGAGTGGTCTATGTTCAGGTCATCGACATTCAAGCAAGTTGCAGGAAAGCGAAGGAGCTGGGAGGAACCATTGCGCCCGGCTTCCCCTTCAATCTGCCGGATGGCACCGGAGCCATCCGGCTCGTGCTCGACCCCTCTGGCCATCCGGTGGGCATGTATTCCAGAACGCCCCTTCCGCCTGAAAAACCGCAAGCCAAGTAACCCTGATCGGTCAGGGACGGCGCCTAGCGCCGCCACAGCAGCGACCTGCTCAGGGGCTGCCGGTGGAATCCCCGGTGCTCCACGCATCGAATACGCTGCGCGCGACCCGCGCGATCAGCCTTTCGGCGCGGTGCACCGATCCGCGAGGCTCACCGACGAGGACGGCGATCGCCACTTCGTCGCCGTTGGGTAAGCGGATGACGCCGACATCATTGATCGCCACGGCGACTCCGCTGCTGATGCCGCCCGTGCCGGTCTTGCGCGCCACGGGCGTGCCTTTCGGCAGCAACGCCGGCAGTCGATGGGGTGCCGTTCTGCAACGCCCGAGGATGGACTTCAGCGTGTCGGTCATCGCCACCGACAGCAGATCGCCGCCCCACAATCGTTCGAGCAGCTGGACGCAGGCTTCCGCTGTGCCCGTGTCGCGAGGATCGAGCAGCATGGCTCGCGCAGCGCTGTCGTGAACGGCGCCCGGAACGCGGGCGCGTAACTCGCGGATCTCCTCGGCGGATCCCATCGTGTCGGCGCCGGGGGGCAATCCATACCAATCGTTGCCGAGGCTGCGTTCGGTGCGGTCGACACGCAGGTCGCGGATCCCGTGTCGCTCCAGCCATTCGGTGACGGCGAGCGGACCACCCACAAGACGCATCAAGGCATCCGCGGCGGTGTTGTCGCTGCGCGTGGTCATCGCATCGAGGAGTGCATAAAGGCTGACCGGCCCACCCCCCCGCGGGAAGCGGTCGCCGAGCCTGCCCCTGGGATGCATGTCCAGCCCGAGCAGGGTGATGGGCGTGCTCAACGACCACCGTCCGTGGTCCACGCCGTCGAGCACGACCACCGCGACGGGCAGCTTGACCACGCTCAACAGGGGGATGCTTGCGTCCGAGTTCACGCGCGCAGTGGAGCCGTTACCGAGGTGCTTCGCCGCGATGGAATAGCGCCCGGGAGCGCCGCTCACGATGGCTTGCAGCCTCGCCTCGAGGGCGGTATCGGGGTGCTCGGCATGCCAATCGGGGCTCGGCGTCGCCACCGCTACGGTGACCTGGGCGCCACCCAAGGCGGACTGTCTCGCGGGACGGGCCATGAACCATGTCGCGAACACCCCGATTGCGATCACGCCAAGTGCGATCACTCGCTTCATGTTGCGATTCTGGCGTAAGTGCCACGCACGGTCCGCCCTCGTGAGTCCTGCATCACTTCCTCTTGAAATGACGCAAGAGCGAGTCCGTCTCCGCCCAGGCTTCGTCGTCGTGTGGGATCAGCGCCGCCGCGAGCTGAAGTTCCTTCCAAGCACGCACGGTATCGCCGAGCAGGGCGATGTCCTTGGCCCGCTCCAATCTCAGCTCCCCTTCTCCCACGGGGTTCTCCATCAGCGATGGCGTTCGCAGGGCTGATTCGATCACCGCTCGGCCCCGAATCCGGTCGCCCTGCGCATGGAGGAAGCGAGCGTAGGCGTACGACAGCTCGGGATCGGCCCGGGTGACTTCGAAGCCCAGTTCGAATGCCCGCCGCGCAGAGGCCGAGTCGCCCAGGGCGGCTGCGGAGCGGGCGCTCAGGACATAGGTCCATGACCAAGCGTACCGTTGCTCCATCAATGGACGGAGTGTGTCGAGACAACGCTGGTACTGTTGTGTCGAAAAATATCCGCGCCCCAACAGGTAGGTGTAGAACCGGTTCTCGGGATAGAGCTGAACAAGCTCCGAGGCAGAACGGATCAGGGTCTGTGGGTCGTTCCCGACCACGGATTCCAGCAGGTCGATGCGCAGCTGGCCGCGATGATCGGCCCTGCTCCGCATCCGACGCATGGCGGCGCGAGCCAGGCTCAGCTTAGGTTCATCGCCCAGATTCCAGTAGGCCCCCGACACTTCGCTGCCGGCGGCGATGAATGTGCTGTCCAGCGCCAGGGCCTTCTCGAAGGCGTCCGCAGCTTCCCTCCAGTGCGAGGCAAGTAGTGACTGGTGCCCCCGGATGTAGAGCCGATAGGCGTCCGCCGAGTTGGTGGTGATCTCGCGCAACCAGCCTTCGGCCTCGCGGTCGCCGGTCAGATTCACTTCCAACGCGACTTGAAGATCCGGAATGAGGCGACCGACCAGAGGGAACAGGCCGCTGTCGGCCCTGCTTTGGACCGCGTAGGAATGGATCGGGTGGCCGTCACCGGTGTCCACGATGCGTCCCTGGATTCGCAGGTCCCCCCCCGAGCGCAGGATGCTCCCGGCGATCGCGCGCCGGATGCCGTGGCGGGCGAGGAAGGGATAGGTCAGGGGCGCTGGCGCGGATCCCGACGATGCCGTGGCCGCCAGGTCGCTGAGTCGTTGGGCATCGAACACATCAAGCTCGGGTGACTGGACCAAGGCGGCGCCGAGCAATTCTGGAACGCCGCGTTTCATCCAATCCAATGAGGCATCGCCGGTGAGATTCTCGAACTCGAGCACCGCTACCGAATGGTCCGCCCCCGCACTGCCCGAGGACTTCGGCGGGCCTGCGCCATGCCTCGGAGCGAACCACGCTGGGAACAATGCGACGGTCGCGACGACCAGCACCGCCCCAAGCATTGTCGTGATGACGATTCCGAGCTTGCGGGCGCTATGGCCGCCACGGGCAGCGCCCGGGGCCGTGTGCAGCGGAGCGGCCTCCTCGTCCAGGCGATCCTCTGCCGGATCGCCGCTCAGCGCCTCCAGTGCTGCGCCCACTTCGCTCGCCCGCTGATAGCGTTCGCCCGGCTCCTTGGACAGGCACTTGCGAATCACCTTTCGCAGTCCTGCCGGCACCCGCTCCGATAAGCTGGAGGGCATGTCGTGCAGGATCGCCGAGCCCAACTCGAAGCTCGTCGTGCCCTTGAACGGCATCGTGCCGCTCGCCAACTCGTGTAGCAGGACCCCCAGTGCCCACAGGTCGCTGCGCTCGTCCGCATTTTGTCCGCGCAACACCTCGGGAGCCAGATAGTGCGGGGTTCCCACAGTGGTTCCGGGCTGAGTCAATGTCATGCTCTGCGTGGCATTGGCGTCATCCGGCTCATCCCACAGCCGTCGTGCGAGGCCAAAATCCAACACCTTCACGCGGCCATCCGAAGTGACCACGACATTCGAACTCTTGAGGTCGCGGTGGATCACATGGCGCTCATGGGCGTGCGCGAGTGCCGCTGCGATCTGCGCTCCATAGCTCGCCACACTCTCGGTCGCGAGCCCCCCGCCCTTCTGGGCGAGCCGCTCGTCCAGCGGTTGGCCGTCGATCAACTCCATGGCGATGTAGATCTGCCCGTCGGCCTCGCCCACTTCGTACATCGTGCAGATGTTCGGGTG
>JANLOU010000225.1:0-5045 GCA_031366735.1 Candidatus Eiseniibacteriota bacterium | reverse complement strand
CGGAAGTGATCCGATCGGATTTCAGCCGCGATGGCCAGCGTGTGCTGGTCAATGCCACGAGCGCCGGCACACAGGAGCGCCGGTTCCGCGTGATCCTCGACTGGCCGGAACTGCTGAAGCGATGATGCTCGAACCTCGCACCCGACTGGGCCCATACGAGATCGTTGCCCCACTTGGCGCGGGCGGCATGGGCGAGGTGTACCGCGCCCGCGATACACGGCTTGAGCGCGAGGTGGCCGTCAAAGTGTTGCCGCCCGCGATGCGCACCGATCGTGACGCGCGCGCACGCTTTCGGCGCGAGGCGCTGGCGCTTTCGCGTTTGAACCACCCGAACATCGAGATGGTCCTGGACCTCGGGGAGCAGGCCGGTATCGACTACCTTGTGCTCGAGTTCGTGCCAGGGGAGACGCTGGCGTCGCGTGTCACGCGTGGCCGGGTCCCCGAGCGTGAGGCCGCGGAGATCGGCGCTCAGGTGGCCGAGGCACTCGCCGAGGCCCATGAGCGCGGCGTGCTGCATCGCGACCTGAAGCCCGGCAACATCATGGTCACGCCCAAGGGCAGGGTGAAGGTCCTCGACTTCGGGCTGGCGAAAATCACGCACGGGTCCAGCGACGACACGCGCACCATGGACCTGACACGAGTGGGCACCACGACGGGCACTCTCGCCTACATGGCTCCCGAACAATTGCTCGGCGAGCCGAGTGATTCGCGGGCCGACCTGTACGCGCTCGGAGTCGTGCTCTACGAGATGTCGACCGCGCAGCGTCCCTTCAGCGCGGCAATCGTGACGGCGCTGACGAACGAGATCCTGCACGGCCGATTGACGCCCCCTCGCACGCACGAGCCATCGCTCTCGGCTCGGGCCGAGGCGGTTGTGCTACGGGCAATGGAGCGGGACGCCTCGCGTCGTTACCAGACTGCCGGCGAGATGCTGGGCGAACTGCGGCGGTTGGTCGCGGCGGACGCGGGGGATTCGGGCGAGACATCCACTTCGGCCATCGCGCCCGCGCGACGCGTGACATCGATTGCGGTGCTGCCGCTGGAGAATCTTTCGGGCGACCCGGCGCAGGAGTACTTCTCCGACGGCATGACCGAGGAACTCATCGCGTGCCTGGCGCAGGTGCGAGCGCTGCGCATCATCTCGCGCACCTCGGTCATGCGTTACAAGGGCCAGCACCGCGCCATCCCTGAGATCGCGCGCGAACTCAATGTGGACGCTGTGGTCGAGGGCTCGGTGCGTCGCGCAGGGGACCGGGTCCGCATCACGGCGCAGCTGATCGACGCCACGACCGAGCGCCACTTATGGGCTAAATCCTATGAGCGCGACTTGAAGGAAGTGCTCACGATGCAGGGCGAGGTGGCAGCTGCGATCGTCGAGGAGATCCAGGTCAGTGTGACGCCTCAAGAGGAGACCCGGCTGCGCGAGGCGCGTGCGGTCCAGCCGGAGGCATACGAAGCCTACTTGAAAGGTCGTTACTTCATCGAACGACGCACGGAGGAAAGCCTGCGTTTGGGACTCGCAAGCCTTGAAACCGCCCTGCGACTCGATCCCACATTGGAGTTGGCGCATGTCGGTTTGGCCGATGCGTACAACCTCATGGGCTTCATGACCGTGATCCCTCCCCGCGAAGCATTTCCGCAGGCGCAGGCCGCGGCGCGCCGTGCGCTCGAGATCAATCCCTCCAGCGCAGAGGGCCTCACCTCGCTTGCCTATGTGTCGCTGTACCATGATTGGGATTTCGCCGAAGCCGAGCGCCTGTTCCGCAAATCGATCGACCTGAATCCGAAATACTCTCAGGCGCACCTTTGGTTCGCGAACCTGCTGACCGTCTGCGGCCGGACGGCCGAAGCCCAGGCGGAGGCCCAGATCGCATGGACGCTGGACCCGCTCTCGAATGTCGCCATCGCGTTGGGAGGGTGGTTCCCCTACCTGGCGGGGCGCTTCGATGAGGCGATCCAGAAATTCCAACGGGTCGTGCCGCTGCTCCATGGTTTCGGTCAGCTCTACTACTGGATGGGGCTGGCATACGCGCGAACGGATCGAGATGCGGAGGCCATGACCGCGCTCGCTCGCAGCATCGAGCTACTTGGGCGCACCCCGATGGTGTTGTCGGGACTCGCGACAGTGCACGCCCTGGCGGGACGCGGGGAGGCAGCGCGCGATATTCTCGCGGGACTTGAGGTGCAGGCCGCAACTCGATATGTTGCATCGTACTATCTGGCCCAAGTGTGGGTGGCGCTTGGCGACCATGAGGCAGCTCTGACGGCTCTGGCTCTGGCTTTTGATGAGAAGGCGCACTGGCTGGCTGCGATTCATGTCGACCCGTCTCTGAACGGACTCCGTGACGAACCGCGTTTCGCGGCACTCGCCGCACGGATCATCAAGCAAGGATGATGCAATGACACTCACGCCAGGCAGCAAGCTCGGTCCCTACGAAATCATCGCGCCGCTGGGCGCTGGCGGTATGGGCGAAGTCTATCGCGCGAAGGACACGCGCCTTGGGCGGGATGTCGCGGTGAAGGTCCTGCCGCAGCACCTGATCGAGAATGCGGATGTCCGAACGCGCTTCGAGCGCGAGGCTCGCACCGTGTCGAGCCTGAACCATCCACACATCTGCACGCTGCATGATATCGGGCGCGAAGGTGACACCGACTATCTGGTGCTGGAGTTGGTCGAAGGCGAATCGCTTGCCGAGCGACTCCTGAAGGGCCCGCTGCCCACCGAGCAGGTGTTGAGGATCGGCGCGGAAGTCACCGATGCGCTCGATCGGGCACATCGCGCCGGCATCGTGCATCGCGATCTGAAGCCGGGCAACATCATGCTGTCCAAGTCCGGTGCGAAGCTCATGGACTTCGGACTATCGCGCGCGACGGGGATCGTGGGTGGAGCCGGCGGGAGCGGAGCCAGCATCACCGGGCTCACCCAATCACCAACCGTGGCGCAGCCGCTCACGGCACAGGGCTCGATCGTCGGCACCTTCCAGTACATGGCGCCGGAACAACTCGAGGGCGCCGAGGCCGACGCGCGCAGCGATCTGTGGGCGCTGGGCTGCGTGCTGTACGAGATGGCCACCGGCAAGCGCGCGTTCGCGGGCGCCACGCAGGCGAGTCTCATCAGTTCGATCATGAAGGACCAGCCGCGGCCGATCAGTGAACTTCAAGAGCTCTCGCCTCCCGGCCTCGATCGATTGGTGCGCGCGTGCCTCGAGAAGGATCCGGAGGACCGCATCCAGACCGCGCGCGATGTGCGGCTCCATCTGCGCTGGATCACCGAGGGCGGCTCGCAGGCCGGAGTGCCTGCGCCGGTCGCTGCGCGTCGGCGCAGTCGGGAGCGCCTCGCGTGGATCATGGTGGCATGCGCGGGAATCGCAGCGACTGCGCTGGCGGTACTTCACTTCGGCTTCCCGCCGCCGTCGCTACAGACGCTACGCTTCCGGGTCACGGCGCCCACCTCGGTCCAGTCCCAGGACTCCCCGCGCATCTCGCCCGACGGACGCACCATCGCGTACAACGCCACCGACTCCACAGGGACCAGCCGCATCTGGGTCCATCCGCTCGGCTCACTCACGGCGCAGGTACTGCCGGGGACCGAAGGCGCGAGGCGGCCCTTCTGGTCGCCCGACAGCCGGTTCCTCGCTTTCATGGCGGGCGGGAAGCTGAAGAAGATCAGCATCACCGGCGGGCCGCCCTCGGTGGTCTGTGACGCGGCGACCGGCGCAGACGGGACATGGGGACGGGCTGGCGTCATCCTGTTCGACGGTAGTGGGCCCGATCCGATCCTGCGTGTCGCGGCGAGCGGCGGGATCGCGACCCCGCAAGTGAAGGCGGATTCCGCGGGGCAGGTCTTCCAGGTGGGTTGGCCCGAGTTCCTGCCGGACGGTAAGCATTACCTGTATCTGTCCATCCTCCCGCAGCCCACCTTGCGGATCGGGTCGCTCGATTCCAAGAAAGTAGTCACGCTCGGACCGTGTGAATCGCAGGTTCAGTATCTGCCCACCGGTCACCTGCTGTACTCGCGCGGCGGCTCGCTCGTGGTCCAGCCGTTCGATGCGCGCGGCCTGAAGTTCGTGGGTGAGCCGGTTCCCGTCGCAGAACAGGTGGGTTCCGATGCGGTCGGCAGTTCAGATTTCCGGGCATCCGACACCGGCGTGCTGGTCTACTCCAGCCGCTCGGCGGAAGCCGGGCAATTGATCGAATGCGATCGTGCGGGCAAGCAGTTGAGGGTGCTCTCGTGTCCACCCGAAGCACAGTGGTTGGCGCTCTCGCTTGACGGCCGTCGAGCAGCCGTGCGCGTGATCGATCCTCAGGCGCGCACCCGGAACATCTGGACCATCGACCGGACGCGCGACCTCGCGACTCGCTTCTCCTTCGAGCCGACCAATGAGAACTATCCCGCGTGGTCTCCCGACGGCAGGAGCATCGCGTACTGGTCCGATGCCCCGGGCGCGTCGGGGGTCACCACCAAGCAACTCACCGGTTCCGGCGAAACGCAGCTGCTGGCGCCCATCACGGACGATGTGATTCTCAAGGACTGGTCCCGGGACGGGAGCACGATCTTCCTCGACCGCCCGACGCCGACCGGCACCGACATCTGGACGCTCGCCACGACGGGGGACCACAAGCTCAAGCCCTTCCTCAACGGCACCTACAATGAGTTCTCGGGAAGACTCTCGCCCGACGGCCGCTATCTCGCCTATGTGTCCGACGAATCGGGTCGCGAGGAGGTCTATGTGCAGACCTATCCGGATCGCAATGAGAAGTGGCAGGTGTCCACGCGCGGGGGTGACGATCCTCGCTGGGGCGAGGCAGGCAAGGAACTCATCTACCTCTCGCCCGATCAACAGCTGATGTCGGTCCCCATCCAGATGCAGCCTTCATTCGACCCCGGCACGCCGCAGATCCTGTTCAGCCCGAAGATCATGCTGCCGGGGCAGCAGCGCACGCACTACGCGGTGACCCCCGACGGCCAGACTTTCATCTTCTTCGCTCCCGCTTCGGCCCGCTCCATGCCCACGACCACCGTGGTCGTGAACTGGATGGCGGAT
>JANLOU010000199.1:0-2324 GCA_031366735.1 Candidatus Eiseniibacteriota bacterium | reverse complement strand
GGGCGTTGTACTGCGTGTTCACGATGACGTATGGGTAATCTCCGCGAGGAGTGCTGATGTACTGTATGCGTGGATCGAGGTAACTCGTGGTCATACACGCCCGACCTCGCACGTCAGCCCATGTGTAGGATCTGCTCAACCGCTTGCCGTGCAGCATCCCGACGAGGTAGCCGATCAGCAGGGCGATAAAGAGGCCGGTCACTTGGCGGGCTCCTCAACGGCAGGCGGCTCGGCCATCTGCGCGAACACCTGATTCATCACATGCACGATCAGCGCGTGGCACTCGGCCCGTGTGATGTGCTCGTCCTCCGGCCTCACTCGCTTCGTCTTGCTCATCGCCACGGACTCCGAAAAGACTGCCGCTGCTGCCGCTTCGCCTCCGTCGCGTATATCTTCTCGATCTCGGCCTCGGGCTTGACCCGCTTGATGGGCTGCATGGGATGCTTCCAGTCGATCGTCGGGGAGCGGTCTGGGTCAGGCTCGGCCTTCACCGCCTTGCTTGCGAGTGGGCGTGATGCCAGCCCGTAGCGCCACATGTCGTACGCATCGTCCCCACCGGTCCCTGACTCGTCCGCGTTCGTCTTCAACACGTCCTCGGGATGGTCCGGGTCCGACACACGGCTCTCGATGCACTCATACACCAGCTTGTTCGCGGGCGTGCTCACCATCTTGTGCCGACCGGATGACAGGTAGCGGCGACAGTTCTGCACGCCAGCGACACGGCTAATGTTCGCCTTGACCAGCTTCAGCCCCATGCGGACGAAGTGCTCGAAGATCGTCGGGATGTTCTCCGCCCGCGCCTTCACGTCCGCCCAGCAGTCGTGACCCGCTGCGATGTAGCGGATACGGCTCAGGTCCACGCTATTCCGGTCCAACGTTTCGAGGATACGCCCCGCGATCTCGGGCGGCTGCAAGCCACGCCCGCTGGTGGAGTCGAGCAGGTAGACCGTCCCATCGTCGTCCGTCGCGAACAGGCCGAAGGAGAACGGGTGCGCGAAGCCCCAGTCGAACGCGCCGAACACTTCCCAGTGCGGCGGGATGGGGAATGGCTGCATCAGGTGGGACTGGTTCAGGTCGGAGAAGGCCATGCCGGCGCCAGCGTCCCAATCGCCCAGCGCGAGCCACTTGTGCTCCAACTCAGGCAGCTGGCTCAACCGCTGGCCGTAGTCGGGATCGTTCTGCATCAGCGTCGGGTTGTCCGACAGCCGTGCCTTGACGAACGCGCGGGTCTGGAACCCTACCACGGTCGGGGCGCCGTCTTGCGGACATACACTCACGAATCGGCGCTTGAGCCACGCATGCCCTTCGCCGCCCGGATTCGCCGAGGCGCGCATCTGCATGACGAGCCCCGGCGCAGCGGAACGGTTACGGGACATGAGGTACGTCCACATCCGTTCCTCCGGCCACTGTCCAAGCTCGTCCACCCCGATATACGTAAACGCCTTGCCCTGGTACTGGAGCACGTCAGCGTAGGTCTCGCAGTAGCCGAACTGATACAGCGCGCCGGAGGGGAACGTGTACCGCTTGTCCCGTTCGTTCCAGACGGCGCCCAGTTGCGGGAATACCTCACGCGCTCGGTCCATCAAGTCCTGCAACTCAGGGAATGAGCGGCGTAGAATGAGGGCGCGATAGCTCGGGTGGTGAATCTGTCTGAGCCCACCGAACAGGAGCGCGTCAGACTTCCCGCCGCCCGCCGCGCCGCCGTATAGGGCTTCATACGCATCCGAGGCGAGGAAAGCCGTTTGCGGACCTTGGTGCGGCGCCCAAAGGACAGGGCGATCGCCGTACATGGGGGCGGCGCTACTCACCGGAACAGGCCCAGTAGGTAGCGGACTGATCTGTATATAACGCCGTGTTTTCGGAGACCATGCACGCCGGGAGTGCCCGTAGCGTGGGTTAAGGCCCGTTCAACGTTGTCGATGCGAGCGCGATAGGCGAGGAATTCCTCGAACGTCAGGTCCATGCGCGCATTAAACCGGATCACTTCGGCACCGGGGGCAGGATCACGACGCCCAGCGGCGCACCCTCAGCCCCGGATACGTGCTGCTCGGTCGGAATCAGCCGGGCGTGCAGCTTGTAGAACTCGCCCAGGTTCTCCGTAGCCCATTGCTGGAGCGCAGCGGCCCCGCCAAGTCCGTCAAAGGCAAGGGCGTAGGCTTCCTTGGCCGAACGGGTCGTCTTGTTCGTAGCGCCGGGCTTCCTGCCCGCCCGCGTCAGGTTCGGATGCCCGTCAACTTTCGCTTTTTTGTTGGCGCTCATTCGCAATACGCCAGACTTGTGGCGTTCTGCAATGGTGCGATGAGGCGAGATAGGCTCTGGAGTGC
>JANLOU010000198.1:0-2169 GCA_031366735.1 Candidatus Eiseniibacteriota bacterium | reverse complement strand
GGCTCGACTCCCCCATCGAGCGCGACGCCTCGATGGTGTTCGAGTTGTTCTCGCTCGGTACCATCGCGATCCTGTATCTGCTGGTGCCGCTCGACCCCGGCTACCTGATCCCGGCGCTGCCGCTGGTGATCTCGCTCTGCGCACGCATCGCCCCGCCGGGCTGGCTCGTGGCGGCACTGCTCGCGGCGTCGCTCGAAACGCTCGCGCAGCCCTTGGTGGGTGCGGGGCGGATCGTCCCGGGCCGCTTGGTCTTCGAAGTGCGCGAACGCCAACGCCTCGTGGACGAAGCCCACAGCGAGGCCGCCCGGCTCGTCTCGCAGCCCACGGTGTTCCTTGCGAGTCGCTCACTCGTGCATCGACTGGTGGTGCTCGCGCCGTCGTTCACACGGGAGCCCGCCGCGTGGAAACCCTTCTGGGCGCCCGGGGTCGCGTTGTGGTCCCCCGACCGCCGCCGCGGTTACGCCGTGGACCTCACGCCCGAGGAAGGGGCAGCGCTGCGATCCCAGGGCTACACGATCGTGAAGCTCGCGCCCTAACGAGGGGCGTCGGGGTGGGCCAGCGCGCGTTTGCGCCGAAAGAACTCGCGCAACAACTCGCCGCATTCGTCGGCCAGCACGCCGCTTTCCACCTGCGCGCGATGATTCAAACGCCGCTCGCCGACCACATCGAGCACCGAGCCGCATGCGCCCGCCTTGGGATCGCTGGCCCCGTACACCAGCCGACCCACGCGGGCCAGGACGATCGCCCCCGCACACATGGCGCAGGGTTCGAGCGTGACATAGAGCGTGCACTCGTGCAGTCGCCACGAGCCCAGCGTGTTCGACGCCGCGCCGATCGCGAGGATCTCCGCGTGCGCCGTGGCGTCCTGCAGCCCTTCGACCTGGTTGTGACCCCGGCCGATCACCAAGCCTTCGTGCACGACGACGCAGCCGACGGGCACCTCGTCGCGTTCGAGCGAGGCGTGCGCCTCGCGCAACGCAGCGCGCATCCCAGCCTCGTCGTCGCGCACGAGCATGCGGTCACTTGCCCGCGTTGGGTGTCGCGACGGCGGGCTTCGCCGGGAACTGGTCCGCCCAGCGGGCGAGCAACTTACCCAGCACTTCGGCGTAAGTGGGGGCGCCGGCCTGCGCACTGATCGGCATGGTGTTGAGCCCGCTCGCCTTCACGCCAAGGGGATTCGTGGTCGGATCCTGGAATGGCCCTTCCACCGTCTCGCTGCCGGCGGCAGTCCACAACAGCCGGCCGGTCGAATCCACCAGCGAGGCCTTGAGGCTCACCGTGGTGCCCGGGCGACCCGACTGGTTGAACTCGAGTTCGCGCCGCTCGTACTGGTCGACCCGCACGGTCAGGAGCGCGCGCGCGCGACAGATCCGGCTGAACATCGGCGCCTGCAGCGAGTCGAGCCGAGGCGACTTCAACAATTGGTCGTTGAGGGCCTTGAGCAGCGAGTCGCCGCCGGCCCGGTTGAGCCATTCCTTGGTGAGCGTGGGCGAGACCCAACGGTAACCGGCGCCGCGCAGGGCCTGCCCCACCGCGGCCTCGGTCTGACGGCGCGCATCGAGGCTGCCATCGAAGGTCGCGACGGGCAGGAACGCCACGCTCTGCACGCCGTAACGCGCGAACTCGGGCGCCAGTGTGAACAGGTCGACCTTGCGGGCGCTCTTCTGCGCCTGGGCCATGGGCACGGCAGCCAAGAGCGCAACCGCCACGAGCAGCATGCACACTTGGGATCGCATCTCACTTCCCTCCCAGCGCGGGTGATTCGAGCGCGGACGCGAGCGCAGTCTTCTTGACCACCACGGGGACCGCGCAGCGCGGGCACTGGCCCGCATGCTCGACCGGCTTCCCGTCGGCGGCGCAGGTGTAGTCGACGCGAGTGCGCACCAGCGCCACATTGCACATGGTGCACATGCCGGCGCGGTCGAACATCATGCCGCACTTGGGGCAGTCCCAGACCTCGCGCTGGTCGGTCAGGGTGCTGTACTCGACGAGATCGGCTCCCACCGGAACCGCGACCGCGGCAGGGTTGTGCTCGGGCGCTGGAGCGGATGCGGCAGGGGACTCGGTCCGGGGGGTGGACGAACAACCCGCGAGGACGAGCACCAGGACGAGGACGAAGGAACGAGTCAGCACGTCACCTCGGGACTCCGTGGAGCGGTTACCAAACCG
>JANLOU010000416.1:0-3288 GCA_031366735.1 Candidatus Eiseniibacteriota bacterium | reverse complement strand
CCGAGCGCACCGAACAGCGCGTAGTACGCATGAAAGCCAAGCCCAGGCAGGAGCAGGGGCACGAATCCGAGCAGCGCCCACGTCGCCCCGAGCGCTGCGAGCGAGCCCTTCGCGATCGTCGATGCCGGGGTGGCACGCGGGGGACGCAGGAGCCACAGCAGCGTGAGCAATGGGACGGCGGCAGTGAGCCCCGTGCCGAGTGCCCTACGCCAGTCCATGCCGACGGGTGCCCAGTGGTCGAGGCTGAAGGCGACGCCCATAGCACGCAGCAGCACCCTCGCCGCGGACAAGCGCGAGTCGTCCTCCACATGCTCGAGTACCACGCCTTGCCACAACTGCCCACCAAGCCGCGGGTGCAACAACGCCCACACGCCGGCCACAACGACCAGAGGCAACAGACGCCCGAGCGCCTCCCGCACGGACCTTCTGGCGACGACCACATCCCAAGCGAACAGGAGCGCCGGCAGGAGCGCCGCGGTCTCCTTGCTCAAGAGCGCCACGGCATAGGCTGCCACGGCGAGTGTGCGCCGGTCGCTCGCCCAGGCATGCAACGCCAACAATGCTGCGAACAGCATCCACAGGTCCTGCACTCCCGCGACCCACAACAGCGGCAATCCCCATGCGGACATCGCCGCAGCTGCAGCGAGCGTCCATGCTGCTGCGCTCGCGCCCGCGCTCCGTCGCACGAGGGCCCAGAACGCCCCCAGCACCCCGATCCACAACGCGGCATTGACGGCGTGGAACACCGCGGGGTCCGCGCCGGCCAGATGCTGCACCGCCCAGTAATGCATCTCGCGCGACCAGGGCCGCCACCAATGGAACGCCAGATGGTCGAAGCCCCACAGCGCGGGCAGCGTCGCGACTCGGGTCCGATCGAGGAAGAGGAAGTCGTCGTTGATGAACGGCAGCTGCAAGGCGTCGCCCCAGCGCAGCAGGAAGGCGGCGAGCAGAGCGCCGGCCGCCGCTGCGAGTCTCCACAGCGGCAAGGGCATCCCGGCGCGAGCCTGCTGTTCGGGTGTCAGTCGCGCCACTTCGCGAGGAACACGTTCGTCTCGCCCGCCACTTTGCCCCCTCGGTTCGAGCAGAACACGAGGAAGCGACCGTCGGGGCTGAACATGGGGAAGCCGTCGAAGTCCGTATCCGTGGTGACCTGCACGGGCTCCCCCCCGGTGACCGGGACGAGCCACAGATCGAAGTTACGCCCACGGGGGTTGGTCCAATTCGACGCGTAGATGATCTGCCGATCGTCGGGCGTGAAGTAGGGCGCGAACGAGGCGCCCGGCTTATCGGTCAGGCGCATGGGGTTCTTGCCGTCGGCGTCCATCACCCACAGATCCATCTTGCTTGGCTTGACCAGGTCCTCGGCCAAGAGGCGCTGGAAAGTGCGTACCAGTATGGTGTCATCCGTCCGATGCGTGCGCCAGACAATACGCTTGCCATCGTGCGAGAAGAATGCGCCGCCGTCGTAACCGGGCGTGTTCGTCAGGCGAGTCCGCTTGGAACCATCCAGCCGCATCTTGTACAGATCGATATCGCCAGCGCGCTTCGAGGTGAAGATCAACCACTTCCCATCCACTGAGACAGTGCCTTCCGCGTCGTAGCCCGGATGGTGGGTGAGTTGTTTCAGGTCCGAGCCGTCGAGCTTGGCGGTGAAGATCTCGTAGCTCGGGTACACCGGCCAGACATAGCCCTTGCTCATGTCCGGATTGGGCGGGCAGCCATCCCCTCCCAGATGCGTGCTCGCGAACAACACCCGCTGGTCGTGATCGTAGAAATACCCGCAGGTGGTGCGGCCCTTCCCGTTGCTCACCCGCGTCCGGGTCCCCGTGCGCATGTCGAACACATACTCCTGGTCGCATGCGTGTTCGTCGTTCGTGATCTGCATGATCAGCTTCTGGCCGTCCGCGCTCCAGTAAGCCTCTGCGTTCTGGCCACCGAAGGTGAGCTGGTGGAGATGCTCGAAATGGTCCTCGCCTTTTCGGATCAGCGAGTCGGCCACCACGGCAGTCGGCGGAACCGGCGTGGGAATGGCTCTTCCCTGCGGCTTCGCGCCAACGCCACACGCCACGGTGATCCCCACGATGATGGGGATCCATCTGGACAGCCTCATCTTCACGGTCTCCTTCCCAGCGTCACCACGAGGTCGAGCTCCCTGCCGCCCCGCTGGATCGTCACTCGCACATCCTGCCCTGGCTTGCGCGATCGCAATGCGAATGTGTAGTCATAGATGTTGTCGACTCGGATGCCATCGAAGCGGACAATGACATCGCCCCCCGCCAGGCCGCCCTTCTCGGCGGGGCCGCCAGCGCGCACACCGGAGAGGAGCACCCCGCCCTCGGTCTGCATGTAGTCCGGAATCGTGCCGAGGTAGGCACCATAACCGCCCCCACCGGCGATACGCCCCGGCGATGCGTCCGCTCTGGCCTTGGTGAACACCGGTCGAGGGCGTGCATCGAGTGTCTCCACCAATGCTTCGGCGTAGTGCGAGATCCGCGCGATCCCCGCGGCGTTGATCTTGTCGTATGTGTCGCTCGGCTTGTGGTAATCCGCGTGGGCTCCCGTGAACAACATGAGCACCGGGATGTCCCGCTTGTAGAACGAACTGTGGTCCGAGGGGCCGTACCCATCCTCGCTCGTCTTGAGATCGAATCCCGCTTGTGGCACCGCCTGGTTCACCGCCGCAGCCAGTTCATGGAAGCCCACCGCGGTGCCCACCCCCATCACCTGCAGCTTGTTCTGACGCAGCCGGCCCACCATATCCATGTTGAGCATCGCCTCGATGGTCCGGATGTCGACCGGTGGCTCATCGGTGAAATGCGATGAGCCCACCAACCCGATCTCCTCGGCACTGAACGCGCAGAAGATCAACGAGTGCTGCGGCCGCCAACCCTTTCGCGCCCTCGCTGCCATGCGCTCCGCCGCCGCCAACATGGCCGTGGTGCCCGAGGCATTGTCGTCCGCACCCAGGTGGGGGGCGCGCTCGCTCGAGAGTGAACTGCTGCCGCCCATGCCCAGATGATCGTAGTGCGCGCCCATGACGAGCGTTCGGGTGCTGTCCTGTCCGGCGATCCGTCCGAGCACATTGCGCGTGTTCGCGCGAGTGCGCTTCAGGGCCAGGGCGACGGTGATGCTTTCCGGCAGCGCCATGGAATGGGGGCGCTGATCCGCCTCGATGGCGGCCTGTGCCTGAGCAAGGGTGAGCCCGGCGGTCTCGAGCAGGGCGTCGGCGACCGACGGCGAGATCGCTGCGCCGAGCAGGCCGCTCGTCATGTATCCGACGCCGTCGGG
>JANLOU010000180.1:0-5571 GCA_031366735.1 Candidatus Eiseniibacteriota bacterium | reverse complement strand
GCTGCAGCAGCGTCCACGCGCGCGAGAGGCGCAGCGATTCGCTCTCGGTGAAATGCTTGAGCAGGAGCGTGCCGCCGCCCAGCCACAGTGCGCAGTACGCCACACCCACGCCGAATGCCAATGCGATCGCGGCGCCGTGGGCCTGACCGAGCGCCTGTTCGTGTCCCGCCCGCAACTGCGCCTCCGTCCAACGCGACAGGCCTTCGTTCAGGCGACGCTGCCATTTGATGAGCGGCACACCACCCATCGCCGCCAACATCCCGGCGAACACTCCGACCAGTTGAGCCGCATCGCGCCACTGCTCATAGGGGGCACGACCGCCGACGGCGAGCGCCAACCCGGCCCCCACCACTCCTCCGGTCGCGTAGTCCTCGGGCGTGCGCGAGCCCACCGGCAGCGTACTGGCGGCGAGAATCTGCAGCACGACGCCCACCGCGAGGGCAGTGGGGAGGTCGCCCCACAACAAGCCCAGTGCGGTCGCCGTGACGAGCGGTTGCGACAGCAGCGTCTGGCCGACCGGCGTGGCGTCCAGCGCCGCGCCGCCACCCATGAGCACGGTGATGATCGAGACCGGATTCACGGGCGGACGGAAGGTTCGAGGGCCGCCAGCGTCATCCCCTTGCTTGCCGGCACATCCTGCACATCGAGCCCAACGCCAGCCGCCAGCAGCACGCGGGCGGCCACTCGATCCGCGTCATCCAGGTAGACATACTCGTTGACCTTGGTCTTGCCGGGTGCGTAGTGAAGCCCGCCCACATTCCACGCCGGCACGCGCACGCCCGCCTCATGCAAGCGCCTCGCAGTGGCAAGATCACGCACCAGGAGGAATGTGCTTCCCGGCGCGCTGGCCTCGGCCGCATGGGCTCCTGCGGCCTCCTCGACGGTGAGCACGCTCACTCCGATTCCCGGCGCGGCGTCTGCGAACAGCGCCTTCTCCCAGGCATTCGCGGCAACGCCATCGTCCACCACCCACATGCGCCGAGGATCCAGACGGGAACCCCATGCGACAAGGACCTGGCCGTGGATCAGCCGATCGTCGATGCGATGCAGGGCAAAACTCATCAGGGATTCGCACGCTGCACGCGGATGCTTTCGCGGCCCTTCGACTGCAGGCGCTCGGCCAGGTCGGTCAGACTCATGCGATTCCGATTGTGCAGGTAGTCCAACAAGGCCGGCAGATTGATTCCCGTCAGAATGATGATCTCGCCATGGCGCCGCATGGCCGCCGCGCCGCAGGTGTGGCACGAGCCGCCCCAGAAATCGGTCAATACCAAACCGCCGTGCGCCCAGCCCTGGACCTCGCCCTCGATGGCGTCTTCGAGTTGCAGTCGTGAAAGTCCCTCGTTCGACAACACGCGCACGCCTTCGATCGGCCCGTACACGCTCTCGGCCGCGCGCAACAAGGCCGACGCAAGATCGGCGTGCATGACCATCACGGCTGGAACCAGCACCGCTCCGGATGAGAGATCCATGGAAGCCTCCCCCGCGCTCACTCGGTATCCTCGCGCACCCAGGCACGCGCCGCGCTCTTGCGCTTCATGACCTCGAGCATATGCTGGTTGAGCCGCTCCGCCGGCGAAAAACCACCGTAGGCCTTGACCAGATAATGCAGCGCGATCACTTCCGCGATCACCGTGATGTTCTTGCCCGGCGTGATGGGAATCTGCACGAGCGGAATCTCGACCCCCAGATGCTTGGTCTTCTTCTCGTCGATGCCGACGCGCTCATACTCCTCCTCATCGGACCACTCGCTCAACGCGACTTCGACCTCGACGCGCTTCTGGAGTCGGATCGAGCGAACCCCGAAGATCGATTGGACATCGATGATGCCGAGGCCACGGATCTCCATGTGATGCCGCAGAAGCTGATTGCCCGTCCCGATGAGCACGTCCCCATGGCGCTTGGTGATCATGACGATGTCGTCGGCCACGAGCCGATGGCCGCGCTCCACCAGGTCGAGCGCGGTCTCGGACTTGCCGATGGCACTGCGTCCCGTGAACAAGAGCCCGCACCCATACACATCCACCAGCGAGCCATGCACGGACACCATGGCCGCGAACATGTGGTCCAGATACGATGTGAGCGAGTGGATGAAGGGCGTCGTGCTCAGCGGCGTCCGCAGCACCGGAACGCTGCATTCCTGCGCGCGCTTCACCAGGTAGGGCGGGGCCTCGAGCCCCTTGGCCACGACGATCAGCGGCATGGAGAATTGGAACAGCCGATCGATCGCATGGCGCACGCCCTCGGGTGAGAGCGTGGCAAGGTAAGTGAGCTCGGTCTGCGCGAGGATCTGGATGCGTTCCGGCAGAAAGTTCTCGACAAAGCCCATCAGCGCCATGCCCGGGCGGTTGATGTCGCTCACCGTGATCTCGCACGAGGACGCGAGCGATTCGGTGAGCATCTCCAGCTGCAAGTCCTCGCGCTGGTCTTCGTACAGCCGGGCGACGCTCAGGCTCTTGAGGGACATTCGCTCTACGCCTCTTCCTCGTCATCCTCGTCGGCAGCCGGAGAGCCCAGCGGGATCTCCTTTGCCGTGCCATTGTGGTGGCGACCGATGCGCTTCTCCTTGAACCGGCGCAGCTGCTCCTCCATCCGGTCCGCTGCCAGTTCGATGGCCGCCCCGGCTTCGGGATGCAACTCCGTACTGACGAACTCATGACCATTCACGCGAAGCGTGATTTCGGCCTGATGATCCTTCCCCTCGGGCTGCACAATGACATGGATCCCGTGGATGTCCGCAGCGAACTTCCCCAACTTCTCGAGGCGGGTCTGGGCGAATGTACGGACACCCGAAGCGATCTCGCAATGGCGAGCGGTGATGCTGATCTGCAAGGCGGTCCCCCTGCGCGCGGGTGTGCGCGCGTGAAGAATCTGCGGCGTTCAGGCCACCCGGCGGCGGAATCGTGCCGGAAGAATGGAAAGCTGCTCGCGATATTTGGCAACCGTCCGGCGTGCGATCTTGAGCCCCTTCTCGTGGAGTAGCTCGGCGATGCGCTGGTCGGACAGCGGATCCTTCTTGTCTTCCTCCTCGATGAGCGTCTTGATGGTGTCCTTTGCGGCTCGAGCCGACACATCCTCGCCGTCCTCGGTCTCGAGGCCACTGGAGAAGAAGAATTTCAACTCGAACACCCCGCGCGGCGTCTGCACATATTTGGCACTGCACACACGGGAAACCGTCGACTCGTGCATGTCGATCTGTCGCGCCACCTGGGCCAGGGTCAACGGCCGCAGGAAGGCAATGCCCTTATCAAAGAACTCGCGCTGCTCGCGGATGATGCAGTTCATCACCTTGATCATGGTCTTGCGACGCTGCTCGATGGTTTGGATGAGCCATTTGGCTGACGCGAGTTTGCCCTGGATGTACTCGCGGGTCTCCTTCTGGGCAGCCGTGGCGTCCGGGCGCTTCTTCTCCTTGATCACGCTTTCATACGCGCTCGAGATACGCAGGCGGGGCACATTGCGGTCGTTGAGCATGACCACATACTCCTCGTCCACTCGCTCCACGATCATATCGGGTGTCACATACTTGGGGTCGTCCGAGGAAACCGATGTGCCCGGCCGCGGATTGAGCGTGGCAATCTCGTCGGCCGCCGCCTGGACTTCCTCGACGGTGGTCTTGAGAAGACGCGCGAGTTCGGGAAACCGCCGGTTGACGAGATGATCGAAGTGATCATGGATCAGCACCCACGCCATGGTGTCCTTGTCGCCGCGAACCTCGAGTTGGATGAGCAGGCACTCGCGCAAGTCCCGCGCCCCCACTCCCACCGGCTCGAGCGCTTGGACTACCAACAGCACCGCTTCGACCTCCTCGAGCGGGCGGCCGATCACTTCGCAGATATCCTCAAGGGAAGTCACGAGCAGGCCGCGTTCGTCGATCGACCCGATCAGGAACTCCGCGATCTCCATGTGGGCCTTGGGCAGGTTCAGGAAGTGCACCTGTTCGAGCAGACTTTCGGCCAGCGAAGTGCGTGTGACCGGGACCTTCTCGAGGAACTCCTGCGCCGCTTCACTTTGCGGAACATAAGTCTTGTCGAGGCCATCCTGCAGGTAGTCCGACCAATCGATCTGGTCCTCCTCGCCTGACTCGGGCGCCTCTTCGTTGTTCTGCTCGTCGGCAGAGTCCTCCTTCTCGATGTCTTCCTGGTCGACCACATCATCGACTTCCTCAAGGAGCGGGTTCTGCAGCACCTCCTGCTTGAGCAGTTGCTGGAGCTCGAGCGTGGGCACTTGCAGCAGCTTGAGTGCTTGCTGCAGACGCGGCGTCATGATCAGCGTCTGCCTCTGCGCCAGATGCAGCGAGTGTTTCATTTCCATGGCGTCACCGTCCTAGAGCTGGAAGCTCTCGCCCAGGTAATACTGGCGCGCGAGCGGGTTCGCGACCAGATCGAGAGGCTTGCCCTCGATCTGGATGCGGCCGTCGTACATGATGTACGCCCGGTCGGTGGTCTTCAGCGTCTTTTCGACATTGTGGTCGGTGATGAGCACGCCGAGGCCCCGCGCACGCAGACGCGAGATGATCTCCTGAATCTCCTCGACTGCAATCGGATCGATACCCACGAATGGTTCATCGAGCAACATGAATGAGGGCTGCCGTGTGAGCGCCCGGGTGATCTCGACGCGACGGCGCTCACCGCCCGAAAGCTTGTGCGCGTGACGGTCCGCAAGATGCGTGAGGTTCAGATCGTCGAGCAACTCGTCCAAGCGCGATTCGCGTTCGGCCCGCGTCATGGGAATCGTCTCGAGCACGGCCATCACATTCTCGCGCACGGTCAGGCGCCGAAAGATACTGGGCTCCTGCGCCAGGTAGCCCAGTCCCGATCTGGCGCGACGGAAGACCGGTTCGGCGGTGATATCGCGACCATCCAGACGGATCATGCCACTGTTGGGCCGCAGCAATCCCACGATCATGTGGAAGGTGGTGCTCTTGCCCGCGCCGTTGGGACCCAACAGTCCCACGACCTCGCCGCGGCGCACATGCACCGACACGCCGTTCACCACTCGCCACTTACCGTAGTAGCGGACCAGCGACTCCGCGACGAGGCCCTCCTCGGCGGCAGGCACCGAGGGCTCCGGCGGCACCAACTCGCGTGGGGTCGGGTCACTCATCGCTTGTCCGGCGCAGGGGAGCGGGATTCGAGCAGCGCTCCGGAGCGAGTCCGGATCGTGGCTTCGATCTTGGTCTTGAACTCGAAGTGACGCAGCTCGGGATCACTCTCGAAACCGATGCCCATGAACACATCCCCATTCTTCTCGATCCGCACGCGCTTATCCGACACGATGCGGTTGGAAGAGTTGAGGAACCGCAGTTCTTCGGTGGTCATGCGCGTGCCTTCCGCCGTTTTAATCACCACATCGCCCCGGGCGATCATGTCGCGCGTCTGTTGCATGACCAACCCTTCGCGCGCCGTGAGCTGCGAGGAACGGGCGCCCGTCGCGTCGAAGAAGTCCACGCGCACCCCGCGGCCCACGATCTCGTTCCGCGCGTTGTACATGGCGGCGGAGCGCGCATACAGCGTCCAGACCGGATGCCCCTTGTCGGTCTCGGTGAGCACGAAGTCGGAGGTCTCCTGG
>JANLOU010000175.1:0-12345 GCA_031366735.1 Candidatus Eiseniibacteriota bacterium | reverse complement strand
GGCGTTCATGCTGGGTGTCCGCGCGAGGGTGGATCGCGGAGCCGGATCCCGGCTCATGCCGGGCGGGGCAGGGGCCGATGACCAAGGCATGATCGACCGCCCCGCGCTGACGCGGAACGGCCTGCTCCTCGCATTGCTCCTTGCGCCGTTCGTCGCACGCGCTGACCAAGATGCCGATGCCCGCGCCGCCCTGGCCCGATATGTCGAGGTCACGGGTGGGCGTGCTGCGTTCCTCGCCGACACGGCGGTCCATGTGCGCGGCAGGCTCTCGGACTCCAGCCTGCAGGGGCGCTTCGAATCATGGAGCGCCTGGCCCGCCCGGATCGCCCAGACCGAACAGTTGGGTACGATTCGCACGCGCGAAGGCACCGACGGCGCCATTGCGTGGCGCACCGATCTCACCTCGCGCAAGGTCACGCGACTCGAAGGCAAGGATCACGAGGCCATGCTGGGCGAGGCGTGGTTCGCGAACGAGCAGTGGGCCCGCGAGGATCTCGGTGGGGGCACGATCCGGTTGGGACAGGCGGCCTTCATGTCGGGGCGCGCGATGCGCGCGGTCGATGTCACCCCTCCCGTGGGGAACCACAAGTACCTGTGGTTCGACGATGAGACCGGGCTCATCAATCGCATCACGCATTTCCGGGACCAACACTCGTGGATCGAGACCCTGTCCGGCTGGAAGACACTCGCGGGCCGCAAACGCGCCACCCTGTTGACCACGGGCGAGAAGCAGTGGCTCGAAACCTATCGCGAGCTGAAAGTGGATTCGGTCTGGGCGCGCACGGCGATCGCCGACAGCGTGTTCTCGGCCCCCGCCTCGACCACCCGTCCGGTCACCTGGCTCAAGGGCAAGGGGGTTGCGCGGCTGCCGTTCCGGTATCGCAGCGGGGCGGTGTGGATCCGTGCGGCGGTCAACGGTGGGGCGATGGCCGACTTCATCCTCGATACGGGTTGCTCCTTGTCGGCGTTCGACCAGACCTACGCGCGCAAGATCGGGCTTTCGCTCGAGGGCACCATGATCGCGCAGGGTGTTGGCGGCTACGACACCGGTGGCTTCGCGCACATCCAGTCGCTGCGCGTCGCGGGGCCGAGCGGGGATGGCGTCGAGATCCGGGATCTCAAAGTGGCAGTGCTCGAGTTGCAGGACGAGATGCAGACCTTCGATTGGGACAAACCGGCAGGCCTGATCGGCTATGACTTCCTGAGTCGCTTCGTCGTCGAGCTCGACTTCGACCAGCAGATCCTGACCCTGTATGAGCCGACCACCTACGCGCACACCGGAGCAGGCGAAGCGCTGCCCATGTCGTTGCACCACAACATCCCGACCGTGGAGATCACGCTCGACGGCGGTTGCACCGGCCGCTTCATCGTCGATGTCGGCAATTCCTTCGTGCTGTCGATTAACGCCGAGCAGGTCGAGAAATGCCATCTGTTCGGCGGCACGCGCAAGCAACTGCAGCAGTGGGGGGCCGGAATCGGTGGGTCGTTCCCGGTGACCGTCTGCCGCATGGACAGCGTGCAACTCGGCCCGTTCGGTTGGGTGCAGCCCATTGTTGGGCTCACCACCTCCCGACGCGGGGGCCTGGGCAGCAAGGAGATCCAGGGCAACATCGGCACCAGTGTGCTGCAACGCTTCCACTGCACCTTCGATTACCTGCGCGGAAAGCTCTGGCTTGCGCCGGGCAAGCGCTACGCCGAGCGTGACCTGTACTCGCGCAGCGGTTTGTTCGTTACGCGCTGGAGTGGCCGGATCTATGTGGCCGGCGTGGTGCGCAAGTCACCCGGGGATCTTGCCGGGCTCAAGCCGCGCGATGTGTTGAAGCGCGTGAACGGCAGGCCGATCGAGACTTTCACGCAAGAACAGCTCGAGCGGCTGCTGCAGCAGAGCGCGGTGGGCGCGGTCGTGACGCTCTCGATCGAGCGTGACCTGCGCGACGAGACGGTCGAGCTGACGCTGGCCGACATCCTGTAGCCGTCCGCAGTGCTGGACGGCTCAGGCGCTTCGCACCTGGCGCAGAAATGTCTTGTGCAGCAGCGTCTCCACGCCCGCCATGGTCACTTCCAGCTCGGCGCGGGCCCGGTTGCGCGCGGGGTCCGGACTCGGCTCCGCAGAGATCGCCTCGGCACAAGCCTCACGCAGTGGCAACAACGGGTCGGTCCCCTCCACCCGCGCCAGCAGTGTTCGTACCCGCGCGATGCGCTGCCGCGCGTCGGCGATGTGGTGCTCGGCCTGGGTCACCGTCATGGCCCCGCGGCGCACATCCTTGAGCAGCGAGCATTCGAACGAGCGGCAGCACTTGGGACGATGTGCATAGACGCTACAGCAGGTGCCGTTCAGGGCCGCGCACGGAAGCAGCATGATCGGCTCGTCGGTATCCTCGTCGACCCGCAGTCCCAGGTCCGTCATGCGAGTGGCCTCCGCCCGACTGGCCAGCTCCACATCGGCGAGCAATGAGCCGTCGCAACACAGCCCGCACTGTGTGCAGAGTGTGTCGGTGAGGCTCGGCTTCATGCGGGAGGGGCCGGTTCGCTGAGCACGCGCAGGGATGCGTCGAGCAGCGTGATCATGCCGGCCATCTCGAGCAACTCCTCGATAGTGGGTAGGATCGCGTAGGCCGCATCGCGCGGCAGGTGCAACAGCATCCACGCGCCGGCGGCCGCTTCCAGGCCGATCGCCCCGGCCAGATAGAGCGCCGCAGCGGCGATGAACCGGGCTCGCACCGAGGCGGGCAGCTCGAACACGAATCGGCCGACCAGCGCGGCCACCAGTGCGGCTCCCAGCAGTCCGGCGATGATCCAGGAATATTGCTGGAACGCCCCATACTGGCCGAGCCATGCAGTGGGCAGGCGCAGGCGTTCGTGCAGACCCACTTGTTCGTCCAGCGACATCAGCGCGACGATCCCGGCCCACACGCGCCAATCCCGGCGCCGGCGGCCTGTGGCGGCGTGCTCGCCGCAGGCCCACAGGGCCGCCGCGGCGGCCGCGAGGACCAGCACCTGGAACCAGGTCGAAATGCTCTGTTCCTGGTCCACATCGAGCACTTGCACCAAGCCGAACAGGCGGTCATGGCCGCTGCTGCGGGCGACCCATTGGGTCAGGTAGCTCACGGTCGTCAATCCAAGCGCGATCTGGACCAGTCGTCGCACAATGGATTCCCGGCGCGCCACCAGCGTGTCGAACATACGCGCCAGCCTAAGAGGTCGCTCGCACGGGCACAAGGCCGCGCGCGGGAATCCCTGCTGTCCGGCGAGCGTCAAACCAACTACCCGGCGCGCTCCATGCGTCACATGACGGCCCCTCGCTCGGTACACGGGGCAGTCCCGGTCGAATCATCCCGTCCGCCTCCCGAGGAGTCGCACATGTTCCGTGGTTCGAGCTTTCGGCTGTTCCTGTTCGCGTTGCTGAGCGTGAGTGCCGCCTCGACATCGGCCTCGTCGATGGGCGCCAGGACGGCTGCGACGCCAGCGCGCACCGAGCGTGCGGTGTTCGCCGGCGGGTGCTTCTGGTGCATGGAGACCGCCTTCGAGGGATTGCCCGGGGTGATCACTGCCGTCTCGGGTTACACCGGCGGCCACACCAAGAACCCCACCTACGAGGAAGTGAGCTCACACACCACGGGGCATCTGGAGTCGGTCCAGGTCACCTACGACCCGGCCCGCATCACCTATGCCCAGCTACTCGATCGGTTCTGGCACAGCATCGACCCCACGCAGGCGGATGGGCAGTTCTGCGACCGCGGGGATTCGTATGAGTCCGCCATCTTCGTTCAGGGCGCCGAGCAACAGCGCCTCGCCGAGGCCTCCAAGGGCGCGATCGCGCGCTCAGGCCTGCTGCACGCGCCGATCGTCACCACGATCCGCCCGCTTGCGGTGTTCTATCCGGCCGAGGACTATCATCAGGATTTCTACAGGAAGGATCCGCTCCGCTATCGCACCTATCGCATGGGCTGCGGCCGTGACCATCGCCTCCAGCAACTCTGGGGGAAGGCATGGGCCAAGCCCCTTGTGCACTGACCGCCGCACGGAGGCCCGAATCATGCCGCTGCACATCCCCACGCCCACACGTATCGAAGCCGCGGGCAACAAGCCCAAGCTGATCGACGAGTTCTTCGGGCGCGTCAACTCGCGCACCGACCAGGTGAGTATCGCCCGCATGCAGAGTCCGGGCGGCTGGATCGAGCCGGCGCAGGCGCCCGAGTTCGATGAGTACACCGTGGTGCTGCGCGGCATGGTGCGAGTGGAGCACGACGGGGGCGCGCTCGAGGTGCACGCGGGGCAGGCGGTGCTGACGCGGGCCGGCGAGCGGGTGCGCTACAGCACACCGGACGAGGGAGGCGCGGAATACATCGCGGTCTGCTTGCCCGCATTCGCGCCGGGCACGGTGCATCGCGAGGGCGACTGAGCGACGCCCTCGCGCGCGCCGTGTGTCAGGCCACGCCGGCCGGTTGGCGCTCCTCGTCCTTGAGCCCGTACAGCGGCTGGAACTTGTTCCACAGATACTCCAGATAGGGCTCGATGCTCATGGGACCGCCCGTGGCGCGTTCGACGATCTCGGCTGCCGTGAACTTGGAGCCGTGCTGGTACAGATTGGCCTTCAACCAGCCGTGGAGCACGGTGAACTCGCCCGCGCGGATCTGGCCGGGGATGCCCGGATTCGCCCGCACGGCAGCGTTGAAGAACTGCGCCGAGAGGATGTTGCCCAGAGTGTACCCTTGGAATGCCCCCCGATCGGGCCGGCATACCAATGCACATCCTGAAGCACGCCGTCCTTGTCGTCCGGCACCGCCAGACCCATGTCGGACTCGAAGCGTTCGCGCCAGACCTGCGGCAGGTCCTTCACTGCAACGCGGCCTTCCAGCAGGTCGAGTTCGAGGTCGAAGCGCAGCATGACATGCAGGTTGTAGGTGACCTCGTCGGCATCCACGCGGATCAGCGAGCGGTCCACTTTGTTCACGGCGCGGTAGAACGCCTCGAGCGTGGTATCGCCGAGTTGGGTCGGGAACGCCTTCTGGATCTGCGGATAGAAGTGTTCCCAGAACCCGCGGCTGCGGCCCACGAGGTTCTCCCACAAGCGTGATTGGCTCTCGTGCACGCCCGAGGAAGTGCCGCCAGCCAGCGGGGTCCCTTCGAAGCGCGGGTCGATTCCCTGCTCGTAAAGCGCGTGGCCGCACTCGTGCAGCGTGCTGAACAGCGCGTCCGTGACATCGTGCTCCCGCACGCGTGTGGTGATGCGCACATCACCCAGCGAGAACTTGGTCATGAACGGGTGGTGCGTCTTGTCCTGACGACCGCGCTGGAAATCATAGCCATAGCGGCGGATCACCTCGAGCCCGAACGCGAGTTGGTCGGCCTCGGGTGCGTGTTGCTTGAGACACGCATCGTTCGCGATGGGGCGCGAGGTGATGGCGCGCGCAATCGGCACGAGTCGCGCGCGCAGCGCCGAGAACACCGTGCGGACGCTCGAGGCCTTCATGCCGTAATCCGAGAAATCGATGAGCGGGTCGGCGATGTTCTCGTAGCCTGGAAAGCAGTTCGCAATGCGGCGCGAGATGTCGAGCGTCTTCTCCAACAGCGGAAGCACGCGCGCGAAGTCATTGGCGGGGCGCGCCTCGGTCCACACCTGGTAACAGTTCGCGAAGTGTTCGTTGGACTCGGACACAAGCGCCGAGGGCATCCGCACGGACTGCTCGTAGTTGCGGCGCGTCAGGCGCAGCAGCGCGGCGTCATCGGAATCGTAGGGCAATGCGGCGGAGTCCTTCTCGGCCCGTTCGAGCAGGCGACCCACTTCGGCGTCGGTGAACCGGTCGTGGGCCAGGCGGCTCAGCGTGGCCATCTGCCTGCCCCGCGCCGGGGCGCCCCCGGGCGGCATGTAGGTGGCCTGGTCCCAGCGGAGCAGCGCGGTGGCGTGGTTCAGATCATCCACTTCGAGCAGGCGGAGCTTGAGCGACTCGATCGCGGTCATCGATTCCTCCAAGGACAGGCACGATGGCATGAGAGAGACGCACAGATTAGTGGCCGGCCGCGCCGAAGTCCATGACGCACGACCCGTGGCGGAACGAACAGAAACGCCCGGAGGCGATGTGCCCCCGGGCGTTTCTGTGCCGTGGCCGAGCGCTCAGGCGGCAGCCGCCGTCTGATCGGTGCCGCCGCCTTCGAGCCAGCGTTCGAGCGTGGCGCGCAGGCGGGCCTCGTTGACCGGCTTGGAGACGAAATCATCCATGCCTGCCTCGAGACAGCGTTCGCGGTCGCCCTGCATGGCGTTCGCGGTGAGTGCGACGATCGGGGTGCGACGGTCCTGCTGCGCCTCGATCCGACGGATCTCGGCGGTGGCCTCGAACCCGTCCATCTCGGGCATCTGACAATCCATGAAGACGATGTCGTACGGCAGGCGGCGGAACATCTGCACCGCCTCGCGCCCGTCGGCGGCCACATCCACGCGGCAGCCGGCCTTGGACAGCATGCGAACCGCGACCTTCTGGTTGATGGTGTTGTCCTCCGCCACGAGCACGCGCCAACGCGGCGGAAGGTCGCGAGCCGGCTCGGCCGGACGGGGCGTCGAGCCATCCTCGGCCAGCAGGTGGCGGGTCACCAGCGGCAGGCGCAGGCCCTGCGTGCGAGCGCCGAGCACCGCGGCGAGGGCGCCCTGCAGCAACGACGGCCGCAGCGGCTTCACCAGATAGCTGTCGAAGCCCGCTTCAGCGAACCGCGTCGCCTCCCCGCGCCGGCCACTGCTGGTGAAGAGCACCAATGCGAGGCGACTGAACACGGATTCCTGTCGCAGCGCCCGGCCGACTTCCTCGCCATCCATGTCGGGCATCAGGTGGTCGAGCAATGCGATCGCGAAGGGGTCGTCGGTCAACACGGTGGACCGCAGGCGGGCCAGCGCCTCGGCCCCGCTCGAGGCGCACTCCACGCGCATGCCGATGCCGGTGAGCTGCTCGTGCAGCACGCGCCGATTCACCTCGATATCGTCCACCACGAGCACGCGGATTCCCGTCAACTCCGAGCGCGGCAGAGGCCCCGGGCGTGCGTCGCGGTCAATCGGCAGCCGCATGATGGCGGTGAAGATCGAGCCGTGATCCAGCTTGCTCTCGACCGTCACGGTGCCGCCCATGAGCTCGGTGAGTTGCTTGGCGATCGCCAGCCCCAGGCCGGTGCCGCCGAAGCGGCGCGTGGTGCTCGTGTCGGCCTGATGGAAGCGAGTGAAGAGCTGCGAGAGCTTATCGGCCGGGATGCCGATGCCGGTGTCCTCCACCGAGATGCGCACCAGGGCTTCGGTGTCGGTCACCTCGGGAGCCTCCACGGCGATCAGGACATGCCCCTTGGAGGTGAACTTGAGCGCGTTGCCGGCAAGATTGAGCAGGATCTGGCGAATGCGCCCCGGGTCTCCCACCAGTCGCTGCGGCGTGTCGGGCATGTAACGCAGGACGAGCTCGAGGTCCTTCTCGGCCGCACGCGAGGCGAGCAACTCGGCCACTTCCTCGACGGCGACCCGCAGGTCGAACGGGAGGGGCTCGATGTTGAGCTTACCCGCCTCGATCTTGGAGAAGTCGAGGATGTCATTGATGATCCCGAGCAGGGCTTCCGCCGAACTCTTCGCAGTCTCGGCGAAGTCGCGCTGCTCGGGGTCGAGCGGCGTGTCGATCAGCAGCCCCAACATGCCGAGCACACCATTCATGGGCGTGCGGATCTCGTGACTCATCGTGGCCAGGAAGTCGCTCTTGGCCTGGTTCGCGGCCTCGGAAGCGTCGCGTGCCGCCACCAGATCGCGGTTGGTCGTCACCAGTTCCAGAGTGCGCGCGGCGACTTCGGCCTCGAGTTGTTCCTGATGATGCTGCAACTGATCGTCACGGCGCGCGATCTGACCGAGCATGCCGTTGAAACCCTCGATCAACTGTCCCGTCTCATCGCGGCCGTGCGCGGTGGCGCGCAGGCTGTAGTCGTTGCGTTCGGACACGGTGCGCATGACCTGCGCCAGATGCACGATGGGCCCGGAGATCAGTGCCTGCATCCACGAGGTCAGCAGCAGGGCCACGGTCGCCGCGCCGGCCAGGACCGCGAGCACGATCAACAGGTAGCTGCGGAATCGCCGATCCAGCTCCTGCAGGTCCGAGCGGATGTACAGCGTGCCGATGACCTCGCCGTCCAGCGTGATCGGACGCGACACGCCCAGATGCGTCGCGGAGCGGTCGAAGCCCGGTGCACTGGCCCGCTTGGGCCAGGCGACGCTCGCGTTGCGATCGCGCCGGAAGTGCGCGAAGGGTGCACCGTGCTCGTCGTAGAGGCATGCGGACACGACGCGGCCCTGGGCATGCAGCGCCCCGAGCGCCTCGCTGGCCGCGGTGGGGTCATGGAAGGTGAGCGCGGCAGTCGAGTTGGTGCCCAGCACATCCGCCAGAATGGCCAGATCCTTGGCCATCGACCGGCGCTGCGCGTATTGGTCGTACACGAGGAATGCGGCACAAGCCATGACCAGCGCGACGAGACTGATGCTCATCGTCACGAAGGTGAGTTTGCGTCGCAGGGATAGGTCGCGCAGGGACGGCATGAGCGGTGGACCTCCGGTCAGCGGCCGCTATCGATCACATGGGCCAGTGCAAGCAGTCGCGAGCTGATGCGCAGCCCACTCTGCTCGGTGTGCCCCATGTGGATCTCGAAGCGGACGCGGCCGTCGTTCGAGGAGAAGTTGACCATGCCGCCCCGACTCGCGAAGCCCGGCGCATCTGCCAGCGTGAGTACCGGGGTTCCCTTGAGCGCTTCGAGGATCGCATCGGCATGCGCCATCTCGGGCGCCGCGATGTACACCATGTTCGAGCCCTTCACATCCTGCACGCGCTGGGCGAACCGAACGAACACGGGCTTGCCATTCACGGTCCGACTGCTCAGTTGATTCGCGAGCGTGGCCGCGAACTCGTCCTCGCCCAGGATCGTGACGACCAACTGACCCTTGCCCTGTTGCATCGAGCCCTCGGGCCATTGCACGAACTTGGCCAGATTCCAGACCATGTCCGCCTTGGTCGCGTCCAAGCCACCGGCGAGCGCCGCCGCCGGGGTCACCCACAGCGCGAGCGGAATCCCGAACACAAGGCACAGGGACCAAGGCAGAGACACCCGCCGAATGATCGTGCCGCCCGGAGTCCGCTGGGCTGTCCGTGTGGATGCGCGCATTACCCGCTTCCTGGTGGGGAGACGAATGGAGAGGGTCGGAGCGAAGTCCCGTTCAGTCTCGGATCCACGGCGAATAGCTTGAGGGTCGATCCGCCTTGAAGTGCGTTCGAGGGAGCGATGCCGATCCACCCCGAACAAGGCGACGCCGGCCTCCCAGGGGAAGCCGGCGTCCATAAAACACTGCAAATGGAAGGGTTTTCAGCTCACTTCGAGGGTCACCTTCTCCATCAGGAGCGGCTCACTGGTGCGGCCCGAGCTGCTGCCGCAGGCCTCGAGCTTGGCGAGCACATCCGTGCCGGACTCGACTTCGCCGAAGATCGTGTGCTTGCCATCAAGCCACGGGGTCGGCACGAAGGTCAGGAAGAACTGGCTGCCATCGGTGCCGGGGCCGGCATTGGCCATGCTCAACAGCCCGCCACGCTCATGCCGGACCTTCGGGCTGTACTCGCCGTCGAAGCGGTACCCCGGGCCGCCCGTGCCCGAACCCAGCGGACAGCCGCCCTGCGCCATGAACTCGGTGATGACGCGGTGGAAGGTCAGGCCGTCGAAGAATCCCAACCGCGCCAGATAAGCGAAGTTGGTGACATGCATGGGCGCGACTTCCGGCAGCATCCGGATCAACACTTCGCCCTTGTTGGTGAGCATTCGCAGCCGCCAGGTCTGCGCGGGATCGAAGGTCAGCACCTGCGGCTTGGGGAGCTTCGTGCGCCAATCCGACTTCGTGCGGTCAATGGCTGCGGCGCTGATGAACGCGTCGATGCGGTCCATGGGGATCTCCAGTGAGGAACATGCCGCGAGGATGCCCTGGGGCAGCCCCGCATCGGGGTGGGGTCCGGCTGAGGGCGGGCACGATAGCAGCCTCGAGCGATCGTGTCCCAGCGCCGCCTTGGAAATCGCGCGTTGGCCACTTCAGCATCCCCACGGCCCGCCGATACTTCCGACGAATCACGGATCGTCCACCGAGGGGCGTGGCCCGGATACCGTTCGGGACCGCGGGAGGGAGTTTCGAGCATGGATCATCGGGACGCGGGCCAGCACTGGTTGGCGGAGATCGCACGACGCTCCGGCTGGGAGAAGGCGGCTACCCTCGTGCTCGAGCCGGGAACGCCGAACGCCGAAGCGTGGGAGCGCACCGCCCGCCACTGCGGTCTCTCGCTCGAAGCGTTGACGCAGGAGTTGGCCGAGAGCCTGCGCCTGCCCTGTGCGCGGATCGAGGTGCGCGATCCGCAGGTGCAGAAGTTGGTCCCCGAGAAGATCGCACGGCGTTTCGGAGTGATCGCTCTGCGCCAGACCGACCGACAGATCGTCGTGGCGTGTTCCGATCCGCTCAACGACGAGATCGAGCGCGGCGTTGCCTTTGCGGCAGGCCGCACGACGCTGTTCGAACTCGCCTCGCCGCAGGCGATCGCCGCAGAGCTGGAGCAGGTGTACGCCGCCCCCACTGGCCGCCAGCCGTCGATGGCGCTCGTGATGGGAGGCGGAGGCGTGGGAAGCGACGAAGCGCTGTCGCTGGTGCAGACCACCGCATCGACGCATGTCGAGGAGGATGGCGATAGCGATGCGGCGCCCGTCGTCAGGCTCACGAACATCATGCTTCGCAACGCGGTCCATGAGCGTGCGAGCGATATCCACATCGAGCCGGGTGCGGGCAACGGCACGGTCCGATTCCGCGTGGATGGGGTGATGCGCGTTCACATGCGCATGCCCATGCCGGCCTTCAATCGGGTGGTGGCCCGCATCAAAGTCATGGGTGCGCTCGATATCGCCGACCGCTTGCGGCCCCAGGATGGGCGCGCCACCTTCGAGGTGGATAAGAAGGCCGTGGACCTGCGCATCTCGACCGTGCCCACACGGGAATCCGAGAAATGCGTGATCCGGCTGCTGCGGGGCGACGCTTCGGACCGACTCACCGATCTCCAGCTTTCGGATCCCGACCTGCGCGCGATCCGCGCGCTGATCGCGCATCGCAACGGCGTCGTGATCGTGACCGGCCCCACGGGTTCGGGCAAGACCACCACTTTGTATGCGGCGATCCGGGAGTTGAACAACGGTGAGACCAACATCAGCACGGTCGAGGACCCAATCGAATACGACCTTGCCGGCATTACTCAGATGCAGGTCGAGAACAAGCGCGACTTCACTTTCGCGGCCGCGCTCAGGGCGATCCTGCGCCAGGACCCCGATGTGATCCTGGTGGGTGAGGTGCGCGACCTCGAGACCGCGACCATTGCGGTGCAGGCGTCCATGACTGGACATCTCGTGCTCACGACGCTGCACACCAACGATGCGGCCAGCGCCGTCGCGCGGCTGGTGGATGTCGGCGTGGAGCGCCCCGCGATCGGCGCGACGCTGCGCGGTGTGGTGGCGCAACGCCTGATGCGCCGCGTATGCGCCAGTTGCGTCGAGAAGGTCGAGACCCTGAACGAGGATGAGAACCGACTGTCGAAAGCCTACGGCGTCCTGCCCACCGTGCGTGCGGTGGGGTGTGCCAAGTGTGGGCAGAGCGGCTATCTGGGTCGCATGGCGATCGTCGAGATCCTCACGCTCAACCCCACGCTGCAGGAGCTCATCTCCCGCGGCGTCCCTGCGCCCGAGTTGCAGCGTGCGGCGGTGCAAGCGGGCATGCGTTCGCTGCGCATGAACGCGCTGCAACGCGTCACTGCGGGCGAGACCACGCTACAGGAAGTCGAACGCGTGGTGGGTGACATGGCGGAGGAGTTGGCGGTCGCCGCCACGCCGGTGGCCGAGCCCGCAAGTGTGGCCAGCGCGCCGCGCGTACTGCTCGTGGAGGACGACGCGGTGTGCCGTAAGGTCGCCAAGCGATTGTTGCAAGAGGGCGGCTACGAGGTGGTCGAGGCCGAGAGCGGCGAGGCGGCACTCGCCCGGCTCGACATCGATGATCGCGTCGCACTCGTGGTGCTGGACATGGGGCTGCCCACGATCCAGGGCGACGAGGTGCTGCGACGCATGCGGACTTCGCCCGCGACGGCAAGCCTTCCGGTCCTGGTCCTGACAGGTTCGCCCGATCCCGACCTCGAGGTGCGGCTGATGGAGGACGGAGCCGACGACTACATCCGCAAACCGATCGAACCCAAGCGGTTCGTCACGCGGGTGAAGGCCGCGCTTCGCCGGGCTGCGGCCTGACGGCGGGGGACCGCCATCACTCCGGCCGCCCGG
>JANLOU010000172.1:0-2558 GCA_031366735.1 Candidatus Eiseniibacteriota bacterium | reverse complement strand
GCAGGAGATGATGGCGCCGCCGTACAAGTTCAAGGCGGCGATCACCTCTCGCCTCAAGATCATGGCGGATCTGGATATCGCCGAGCGTCGCGTGCCTCAGGATGGCCGGATCAAGATCAAGGTCGTCAATCGCACCATCGACCTTCGCGTCAACTCGTTGCCCACGATCTTCGGCGAGAAGATCGTCATGCGAATCCTCGACAAGACCAACCTCAACATCGATCTGGAGAAGTTGGGATTCGAGCCCGGCGCCATGAAGGACTTCATGGGGGCGATCTCGAACCCCTACGGCATGGTGCTGGTGACGGGCCCGACGGGTTCTGGCAAGACCACGACGCTGTATTCCGCGCTGTCACGCGTGAACACGCCAGAAGTGAATGTGATGACGGCCGAGGATCCGGTCGAGTACAACCTGGACGGCATCAACCAGGTGCTTGTCAATGATGGTGTGGGGCTGACCTTCTCTGCGGCGCTCAAGGCGTTCCTTCGGCAGGACCCCAACATCATCATGGTCGGTGAGATCCGCGATATCGACACGGCAGGCATCGCGACCAAAGCGGCGCTCACCGGACACCTCGTGCTCTCGACCCTGCACACGAACGACGCGCCCAGCGCGATTGGTCGATTGATCGACATGGGGATCGAGCCGTTCCTTGTCGCGTCGTCGCTCAATCTGATCCTCGCCCAGCGCTTGGTGCGCAAGGTCTGCGCGCACTGTCGGCATCCCGTCACGCTCACGGACGAGATTCTGGACGAGCTCCAACTCGACAAGGAACAGGCTTCCACCGCGACGGTATTCGAGGGCGAAGGTTGCGTGGAGTGCAACAACACGGGCTATCGCGGCCGCGCGGGTGTCTACGAGGTCATGAATATCACGCCGGCGCTACGGGATCTGATCCTGCAGCGCGCCTCGGCGATCGAACTGAAGCGCCAGGCGATCGATGGCGGGATGTTGACGCTTCGGCGCGACGGACTCTGGAAGCTGTGCCGCGGGGTCACCTCGGTGGAGGAGATCCTGAAGGAGACCGCGGCGGACAAGTTGTGAGGATGCATCCCATCAACGCTGGTGAGAGGACCACATGCCCGAACTGACTCTGCGACAATTGCTCGAGGACATGGTGCAGCGGAAAGCTTCCGATCTGCACCTCACCGCCGGTGTGCCGCCCGAGCTGCGCATCGACGGTTCCATCACTCCGACGGAGTACGAGATCCTTTCGCCGGAGAAGTGCGCCTCGCTCGCCTACAGCGTGCTCTCGGATGACCAGCGCAAGCGCTTCGAAACCACCAAGGAGCTGGACTTCTCGTTCGGGGTGAAAGGGCTGTCGCGCTTCCGCGCGAATGTCTTCCTGCAGCGAGGCGTGGTCTCGGTCGCGATCCGGCAGATCCCCTACGAGATCCTGCCCATGGACAAGCTGGGCCTGCCGCCCGTGGTGCGCGAGTTCACGAACCGCCAGAAGGGTCTGGTGCTGGTCACCGGGCCGACGGGGTCCGGCAAGTCCACCACCCTCGCGGCCATGCTCGACAAGATCAACTCGACGCGCCAGTGCCACATCATGACGATCGAGGATCCGATCGAGTACATCCACCACCACAAGAAGAGCATCGTGAACCAGCGGGAGATTGGCGCCGATACGGCGTCCTTCCCGACGGCGCTCAAGTATGTCCTGCGCCAGGACCCGGATGTGATCCTGATTGGTGAGATGCGCGATCTGGAAACGATCGAGGCGGCGCTGACGATTGCAGAGACGGGCCACTTGGTGTTCGCGACGCTGCACACCAACAGCACCTACGAGGCCGTGAATCGCATCGTCGATGTGTTCCCGGCGGACCAGCAGAAGCAGATCCTGACGCAGCTGGCATTCACGCTCGAAGGCGTGATGACCCAGCAGCTGGTGCCACGCAGCCGTGGGACCGGTCGGGCGATGGTCGCCGAAGTGCTGGTGTGCACGCCGGCCATCAAGGCGACGATCCGCGAAGGCAAGGTGCACCAGATCTACAGCCTCATGCAGGCGGGTCAGAAGTTCGGTATGCAAACGATGAACATGGCACTCCTACAGGCGGTGCTGGACAAGCAGCTCGCGCCTGAAGACGCAATGGACCGCAGCATGGACCGGACGGAGCTTGAAGGCATGCTCCAAAAGGTCCTGCGCCCTGCAGCTTAAGTCCCGAGGAGGATCCGATGGCAATGTTCGTGTGGAAGGGCCGTACGCTCGCGGGCGAGGCTCAGGCGGGTGAGATCGAGGGTTCGCGTCAGGACGAGGTGCTCGATCTACTCCGCAAGAAGCGCATCCTGGTCACATCGTTGCGTCCCAAGACGGGCGGGTTCGCCCTGCCGAAGTTCGGCGGTGGCGTTTCCGTGAGCACGAAGGAGCTGGCCATCTTCACGCGGCAGTTCGCCACGATGATCTCGGCTGGGCTGCCGCTCGTGCAGTGTCTGGACATTCTCGCCAAGCAGTCGAGCAAGCCCTCGTTCGGGCGTGTCATCACCGATGTCACGCGCGAAGTCGAAGCGGGCGCCACGCTGTCCGATGCGCTCGGCAAGCACAAGAGCGTGTTCG
>JANLOU010000144.1:0-4924 GCA_031366735.1 Candidatus Eiseniibacteriota bacterium | reverse complement strand
CCGCGCAGAACCGCGCAATCCTCGACCTGGTGGGTGGGCGCACGGTCTCGGATGTGGCTTACCGGGAACTTCATGCGGCCTATCCGGCCACTCGGGGGGAGCAGCGCTCGCTTTCGATGGGCGTGAACGCCAGCCCTGCGTGGAAGGGCAGAGCGATGCAGACCTTCCGCTGGAATGGGATGGCGTGGTCGCCAGCAATGTTGGGCGTGCGCCTGTTCTGGATCGTGGTCGCGGGGGTGCTCGTGGGGATCGCGGCGCGCATGTTCGATCGCTTCGAGGGCGTCCGCCTCCATGGCCACCTCCGGCGCGCCGCTCCATTCGCGCGCGTGGAGCAGTGGTTGCACTGGCGTGCACCGAGTAGCGCGCCGGCGCGCGTGCGTGCCGCTTCGCTCACGGTGGCGCCCCGCACATTCGCGTTCACGAACCTGCTTGGCGCTGAGCTCACGCTTCTCGCCAAGGGTATGCCGGCATGGTGGTTCCTCGGCGCCATCGGGTTCATGATCGCCGGGGCGTTCGCACCCATGAGTGCGCTTCGGGGAGCGTGGTTGCCAGTCGCGTCATTCTGGCCGGTGTTCGTGTGGAGCACTTTGGGCTCACGCGAGAAGCAATTCGAAACGGCCGGATTGTTCTTCTCGGTCGCAGCGCCGGTGCGGCGCATGCTGCCCGCGGCGTGGCTCTCGGGAACGCTGGTGATGCTCGTGATCGGCGCAACAGGCGTCCTGCGGCTTGGACTCGCGGGGGACACCGCTTCGGTTGCGGGCTGGGTGCTGGGCGCCGCCACGGTCTCGGCGCTCGCGCTGAGCCTCGGCGTGTGGACGGGAAGTGGCAAGTTCTTCGAGGTGTTCTACCTCTTCCTTTGGTACATCGGCCCCATGCACCATGTGGCCGAGTTCGACTACACCGGCGTGACGGTGGCGCGCTCGAGCGTGCTGTGGGTCGTGTATGGCGCGCTTACGCTGGTGCTGTTCGGTACGGCATGGGTCGGGCGCGCGCGCCAACTGCAACGCTGAGCATGCACCTTCTGCGCGACCTAGGCGGCTTCACGCTCGTCGGCGCGCTTGTCTGGTCCGCGCGAGAGCAACTGATCGATCACACGATACAGCTGTTCAGCGCTGAACGGCTTGGATAGATACGCATCCATGCCAACGGCCAGACAGCGGTCGCGGTCCTCATTCCGGGCATGCGCGGTCAGCGCGATGATGGGGACATGCCCGCCCTCGCTGGCCTCGTGCTGGCGAATCAGTTCCGTGGCTTCGAGGCCGTCCAGCTCGGGCATCTGCACATCCATCAGGATGGCGTCGAAGCGTTCCTCCCTGCACTTGCTCACCGCCGCGCGCCCCGTCTCGACCGTCACCACCTGATAGCCGCGCCGCTCGAGTACTGCACGAGCAAGGACGAGGTTGATCGGGGTGTCCTCGGCAACGAGCACGCGCAGGGCGGAGATCCCTTCACGAACCGGGACTCGTGCGAAGGGCGTTGCGGCGATTCGTATGGGGGCCTGGCGGGTGGAGGCGCTGAGCAATGCATTGAGCAGTGCCGCGCGTTGGATTGGCTTGGCGATTTGCGTGCAGATGCCCAACTCCTTGCAACGCTCCGCGTGCACGGATTGCGAAACGGACGACAGCATCAGGATCGCGGTGTCCTCGGGTGGCACCGTCTTGCGTATGCGTTCGGCGACTTCGACGCCATCCATGTTGGGCATGTGGTGGTCGAGTAGCACGAACGCGAACGGGCCTTCGTTCCGGTGGGCGCGTTCGATTGCGGCGAGCGCGGCCCATCCACCCTCGGCCGAGGTGACCGTCAGTTTCCACCGGGTCAGGAGTTCTTCGAGAATCCGACGATTCGTGTCGTTGTCGTCCACCACCAGCGCGCGCTGCCCTTCGAGGCGCTCCACACCGGGAAGCGGCGTGTGGCCGGGCAGTCCATCCTGGACTTCCAAGGGCAGGCGAATCTCGAATCGACTCCCCTTCCCGACTTCACTCTCGACCTGGATGCTCCCGCCCATCAACCCGATCAGTTTCGCCGTGATCGTGAGGCCCAGCCCGGTGCCTCCGAAGCGCCGGGTGGTCGAGGTATCCGCCTGCGTGAACGGATCGAAGATGCTGGCCAGTTTCTCCTGCGCGATGCCAATGCCGGTATCCGTGAGCGTGAAGGTGAGCAGGGCGACTGCGGTTTCACCCGGGTCGCGAGTCACTTGCAACGACACTTCGCCCGTCTGAGTGAACTTCACCGCGTTGCCGACCAGATTCAGGATCACCTGGCGCAATCTGCCGCCGTCCCCGACCACCACGGGAGGCACATCCGAAGCGATCCGACAGGTGAGTTCCAGGCCACGCTCATGAGCTTTCGAAGCGAGCGTGCGGACCGCCTCCTCGAGTAACTCGTGCAACTCGAAGGCGGCATGCTCCAGTTCCACGCGCCCCGCTTCGATCTTGGAGTGATCGAGGATGGCGTTGATGACATCCAGCAATGCTCCGGCGGAGTACTTCACCGAATCCAGATAGTCGCGTTGTTCCGATGTCAGTGCGGTATCGAGCACGAGGTCGGTCATTCCGATGACTCCGTTCATCGGGGTGCGGATCTCATGGCTCATGTTCGCGAGGAACTCGCTCTTGGCCACACTGGCCGCCTCGGCTGCATCCTTGGCGCGGACGAGGTTCTCCTGCACCGCCTCCAGCTCGGTCGACTGCCGGGCAAGCCGTGTATTGCTGGCCGTGAGCGCTGCCTTCCAGCGAGTCACTGCGCGCAGTGCGAAGAACCAACCGAACAACAGCACCAGGAGCGAGAGGATGCAGATCGCGAACACCAGCCTTGCTCGGCTGACTTCTGCCCGCGTGCTCTGTTGCACGGATTCCATGAGCGTTCGGTCCAGCGCGGCGACGCCGGAACCGTAGATCGTCTTCTGGTCGTTGTAGGCGTCGCTGAACAGGGTCGCGCGGGCTTCCGGTAGGGCCCCCGCACGGACCAGTTGGAATGCCCGGTTCTCCATTTCGACCAGCCGCGTGTTCGCCTTCTCCGTTCGCGACACGATTGCGGCGGCATCGGTCTCGGACGCGAGTGCGAGCGCTTCTTCGATCGAAGCGCTCAGCTTGGGCTCAAAGGAGCGGTAGCGCTTTTCCCAGTGCGCATCGCCGGTCACTGCAGCCATCCGCGCCGACATCGTCAACACCTCGTCCAGATGGACGATCGTGCCTCGAAGGGTCTCGATGCGCAGGTCCCGTCGTTCCAGTCGCTCGATGCGCCGGATGGAAGCATGCGCGTTCCACGCCAGATAGCCGAACGCCATCGCGGTGAGCGCGAGCGCGAACAGGAGGGCTTTCTCGGGTCCGAATGCAGCGGGCGTGCGGGTCGGCGAATCCATAAGAACGCAACCTCCCGATGAATGTGTAGACGGAGTGTGCGTTCGAGTATCGGTGCGTCCGTCCCGGGCTTGATGCCCGAGGCGGCGCAAACCGCACTTATTGGGGTATGGCGTCTGGGCCGGCGTGCATTTCAATATCCAGCCAACTTGTTATCGCTGCTTATATTCCGGGCGCTTCGGCCGTACCGGGGGATGCTCACGCAACTGTTCGAGCGACCATTCGATCGCCTTCTCCAGCTGTAGGTCGTGACCCGAGATCATCGATTCCGGCGTGTTCTCGACCTCCATGTCGGGGTCGACGCCGTGGTTCTCGATCATCCATTTTCCATCCAGGCCGTAGATGCCGAAATCCGGCATGGTCACCGAGCCACCGTCCACAAGCGGGAGGTCGCGGCTGATACCGACGAGCCCGCCCCACGTGCGTTTGCCGATGATCGGGCCAACACCCTGCTGGCGGAAGTAGAACGGGAAGGCGTCGCCGCCCGAGCCGGCGTACTCGTTCGCGAGGATGCACTTGGGTCCGTCGATGGATTGCGACGGGGTGCGGAAGGATTCGCCATTGCGCGTGGACCAGTAGCTCCAGGTCTTGCGCTGCAGCACTTCGACGAAGAAGTCGGGGATGAACCCACCGGCGTTGAAGCGCTCATCCACGATGATGCCTTCCTTGTCCACTTGCGGATAGTAGCCCTTGCTGAATTCCTGCATCCCTTCGGTCGCAGTGTTGGGCACATGCACATAGGCGATACGCCCGCCGGTGGCTTTCTGGACCTTCTCCCAATTGTTGCGGACCCAAGCGACATAACGCAGCGAGGCTTCGCTCGCGATCGGTTTCACCGTGTAGGTGCGCGCTCTGGGATCCTTCGCGCTCGTGCCCACTTTGATCGTGGTCTGCTTGCCGGTCGTGCCAATGAATGCGGAATACAGATTCTGTGGGGCTCGGACCGCGCGCCCGTTCACCTCGAGCAGGAAGTCCCCTTCCCTCACCGAGATTGCGGGCTCCCCAAGCGGGGCGGCCACTTTGGAGTTCCAATCCCGACCGCGGTAGATGCGCTCGAAGCGATACAGCCCGCTCGGTGCGTCGATGCTCCAGTCCACTCCCAACAGACCCGTGCTCACGCGCGGGACGGGATGGACATCTCCGCCGCTCACATAGGTGTGGGAGGTGGACAGTTCGCCAATCAACTCACCCAGGATGTAGTTGAGGTCGGCGCGGTGTGCGACGAACGACACCAGCGGCCGATACCGCTCGCCCACTGCTTTCCAGTCGACCCCTCCCATCGCAGGGTCATAGTAGAAATCCCGCTCCAGCCGCCAAGCCTCGTTGAACATCTGCAGCCATTCTTCGCGCGGGTTCACCCAGGCGGTCATCCCCGCCAGGTCGAGCTTGCCATCGCCCACCTTCTTGCCGGCAACGAGCTCGACGATGCCGAGGGTGTCCTCCTTGCGATAGAGCGCCTTCGCGCCGTCCTTGGACAACGCATAGCTGTCGTCGATACCGGAGAGCATCGTCTTGTCCTCGCGATCCTCGAAGTCGAAGACATGCAGATCCGCCGCGGCGTCGCC
>JANLOU010000116.1:0-5968 GCA_031366735.1 Candidatus Eiseniibacteriota bacterium | reverse complement strand
GGCCTGATAGCGATCGCGGTCGCCATAGCCGACATAAGCTTTGCCGAACTTCGCTTTCTGGTTTCGGAGGATGAAGTTCATGGTCTTCTGCGCCGTGCCGTCCTCGAAGCCGCTGAACTCCGCCTGATCGCCCATGCGGTCATAAACCTGGATGCGGTCGATCTCTTCCGCGGGCAGATTGCGCATGGCCGCGGTGGGGTCACTCCCAAAGAAGGGTTTGCCGTTGACCAGCACCTGTTGCACGTTCTCGCCGTTCGTCTTGACCTGACCGTTCTCCACGGTGACGCCCGGCAGCTTCTGTACCAAGTCCTCCGCGGTCGCGTCCTTGCTGGTCTTGACGGCACTCGCACGGAACTCGGTCGTGTCCGCCTTCTGGATCGCGGGAGCGGGGGATTCCGTCACCGTGATGCCGCGGATCTGCACGGACTCCGGCGTGAGCGCCAGCAGCCCTGCGTCCTGCTTGGGCTGCGTGACCCGGATCACGATCTTGAGCGGGGCGTACCCCAGCCGTGTCGCTTCGAGCCGATAGCTATGTGCGCCGAGGCCCGTCACCTCGAAGGTCCCGTCCTCGTGTCCTGTGGCGCGTTGCACATCGCTGGAGTCCGCGAAGTTGGTGAGCTTCACCTGCACGCCCGAGATAGGTGAGTTCGATGTGGGATCCATGAACTTGCCATGCAGGCTGTTGGCCTGCGCGTGCGAGAGCGTGGGTGCGAGTGCGAGCGACAGGGCGAATAACAGAGCCCGAAGATGCATCGATGGTTTCCTCACGCGGGCGAAAAGGAAGGCAGGGTGACTGACCCAGTCAGTCTAGACGGCGGAATGCCCCCCGGGCGAACCGCCACGCCGCGCGCGTGGACACGGGTTGCCGCGCTCGTCATTCAGACAGCGCCAACCTGACATGGGTTGGACGGAATCTTCGCGGTCGGGCTGCGAGCGTCAGGCCGGCTCAGCTGTTGCGAGGGCTTCCAGCGCCATCCAGCGCGCATACGCGGTGTGGATCTCGCTCTCGATCGCCGCGACGCGTTTCTGAGCCGGCGCCACTTCATGCCGACGCGTCGTGTAGATCTCGGGCGAAGCGAGCAACGCATAGAGCGTCTGCTTCTCGGCTTCGAGCGTCTCGATCCGCAAGGGCAATTCGGTGAGCTCGCGCTTGTCCTTGAAACTCATACGCTTGGTGCGCCCACCCGCGCGCGACGAAGCCGACCGGCCCGACTTGGATATCGGGGCGGGGGTCTCGACCTGCTTCTGGCGAAGCCAGTCCTCATAGCCACCCACATATTCGCGCCATTGCCCCTCGCCCTCGAACACGAGCGTCGAGGAGACCACATTGTCGAGGAACGCGCGGTCGTGCGAGACCACGAGCAGCGTGCCCTGATACTCCATCAGCATGTCCTCGAGTAGATCCAGCGTCTCCAGGTCGAGGTCGTTGGTCGGCTCGTCCAATACCAGCAGATTGCAGGGGCGCGACAGGATCTTGGCGAGTTGCAGCCGACGTCTCTCGCCGCCCGAAAGCCGGGTGATCGGGCCTTGGATCTGTTCCGGCGTGAACAGGAAGTCGCGCAGATACCCGACCACATGCCGCTCGGCGGTGCCCATGGTGATCATCTCGCGGCCCTCGGCGATGTTGCCCACCACCGACTTGGATTCATCGAGCGCTTCATGGAGCTGGTCGAATCGCGCCACTTCCAGCTTGGTGCCGGGCGTGATCGTGCCACTTTGCGGGGCGCGTTCACCCAGCAGCAGACTGATGAGTGTGGTTTTGCCGCAGCCGTTGGGACCGAGGATGCCGATGCGGTCGCCGCGCACGATGGTTGCCGTGAAGCCGTCCACGATCGGCTCCTGATCGTAGCGGTACGAGACATCCTGGCAACGGAGCACCATGCGGCCTGATCGCTCGGACTCGAGCAGCTGTGCCTTGACGCGCCCCACTTCATCACGACGCGCTCGGCGTTCCAGTCGCAGCGCTTCCAACGCGCGCACCCTGCCTTCATTGCGCGTGCGTCGGGCCTTGATGCCGCGGCGTAGCCAGACTTCTTCCTGCGCCAACTTCTTATCGAACAGCGCAGCCTGTTCCGCCTCGACCCGCAGCACATCATCGCGTCGCTCGAGGTAGGTGTCGTACGAGCCTGGATAGCTGCGCACCGCGCCGCGATCCACATCGAGGATGCGCGTGGCGAGCGTACGCAGGAAGCTGCGGTCGTGAGTCACGAACACCAGTGTGCCGCGGCGGCGCTGCAGTGCCTGCTCCAGATGCCGGATGGCGTCGATGTCGAGATGGTTCGTGGGCTCGTCGAGCAGGAGCAACTCGGGATCGCGCACGAGCGCGGCGGCCAGCAGGACACGCCGCTTGGACCCAGCCGAGAGGGTCTCGATCGCAGCATCGAGATCCAATCTCAGGTCGCCTGCCGCTTGATCGATGTGGCGCTCGATCTCCCAAGCGGTCTCACTCGTGTTGGCGCCACAGGCCACATGCAGGTAGTCGCGGACAGATCCCGCCAAGTCGCCGGGCACATCCTGCTGCAGGCTGGCCACTCGCAGCCCAGGCTGCCGCACCACCTCACCTGAATCGGGTAACAGGCTGCCCTGCAGGACTTTCAGGAGTGTGGATTTGCCGGCGCCATTGCGACCCAGAAGGCCCAGCCGTTCCCCGCTCTCGATACTGAGGTTCACGCAATCGAGCAGGGCGGGGCCCGCGAACTTCAGACTCACTTCATTCAGGGCAAGCAGCGCCATGGCGGGGTCAGGTCTCCTACGGGGCGGGGCAGGTCGGTTGAAGAGTGCGGGCGGGACATAGTACACGCTCGCGCCGCTTCCCACTGCATCAACGCAAGTGCACGAGTCTCCGCGTCCAGTCACGACCGTTCGCGGCGAGGCGCACGAAATACACACCCGGCGCCACGACATGATGAGCATCATCCTCGCCCGCCCAGCTCACACGGTGAACGCCGGCTTCATGGCGTCCACTTGCAAGGGTTCGCACGCGGCGTCCATCCACCGAGAAGATCGCCAGCTCGGCGGATCCCGCCTCCGCGAGTGCGAAGGCGAGTGTTGCGGTTGCGGGCGAGGGGTTGGGCCACGGCGCGAGCAGTAGCGTATGTGCGGGCACCGCCGCGAGCGTCGTACGCCCCACGGCTTCCGGCGCCAGCGGCCGATTGTCGCCATCGCGCGCAAGGATGCGCTCCAGCCGTATCGCGGCATCGCCTTCGCGCAGCACACGGAAGGTGAACGATGCGACTTCGCCCGCTCCGCTCAGTCCCACGCCCCGCGCGCCGAGCAGCGCAGCGTCGACAGTGCCCTGCTGGGGCGAGAGCACGATGCCGCCTTGGGATTCGATGAACTGCACGCTGCTCGTGGCGATGGGTTCCACCACGGTCGCGTCCCACGCAAGTTGCGCCGAGAAGCCTCGCAGGTGGCCGCTCGCCGACAGGCTCAGGTGTGCGGTCACATCGGCGCCCGGCTCCACGAGTGAAGGCGCGGTGACTTCAAAGTGTTCGGCGGCGAGGGAGTTTGCTCCAGCAGGGGTTGCTTTGCTGGCGGGCGCCGAGACAACTTGGTAGTTGCTCGAGAACACCATGAGGTCCTCGAACCCGATTGCCTGGTCGGTCGCGGGGCGCGAGGTGAGTTGCCCGTCCGTCGTGGGTCCCACATCCAGGTACGACACGCCGGCGCTGGTGATGGCTGCGCCGGTGATGCCGTAGTGCGCACCCAGAAGCGAAATGTCCGGATACGACACGCGATTGTCGCCCACGCCCTGAGTGGCACCATCCGAGATATCGCCCAGATGGTAGTTGAGTGAACCCGTCGTCAGGTTGGACACCTGCGAACGATTGCCGCAGGAGTCGGTGAGGAATGCCACATAGTGCCAGAACCCGCGCGTGGGTGGGTGGTCCACATGACCGGTCTGTGCATTCGTGCTCACCACGGTCCACGGCGCTGCGGGCGCCAAGGCCGCAGCGGGCGTCGAGACCGGGCCGGGATCATCGTAGCGCGGGTAGCTGCCGAACGGAGCGCGGTACAGGCTCACGCTGCCAGGCGCTGGCGTGGACCAGGCGAGCGTGATGCCCGTGGTGGAGCCCGGCGCGTTACCCGTCGTGATCTGCGTCGAAGCGAGGTCCCAGATGGGCAGGGGCGGGGTGTGGTTGATGCCGAGCGCGGCGATGGCGCCGGGGACTCCGGGCAGGGGGATATTGTCGCAGTCGCGCACTTTCACCGCGGTCACGCGAATCGATCCGCTCCCATCGGGCCCGATCGACTGCAGATCCACTCCGAATACTTCGCCGCCCGTGGTGGGGCCGCACGGTGTTCCGAGCAGCACGAGATCGACGCGGTAGGCGCCCGAGCCCAGGTCGGTGACCATGAGCGAGCGATTCACATAGCCCGCAAGCCAGTTTCCGATGCGGACGCTGGAGCTCGGCGTGCCGGGGGTGCAGAGCGCCAGCCGAGTGGAGTCGAGTTGGAATGTGACACTGATGCCACGCGCCGGGGCACTCTCGCCCCGCGCGAACAGGAACGGGACGGTCACGCAGGGCTGCGAAGCCGACAAGCACAGACCCGTGGTCGAAGCCGACACCGTTGAGACCCCCGGGTCGGTGAACACGGTGAGCGTGTAGTTCTCTGTTCCCGTGCAACCCGCCACATCGGTTGCCGTGACCGTGAACACGCCGGTGCTGCCCGTGCTCGGAGTTCCCGAGATCTCACCCGTCGAGGCGGAGAGTGCCAGCCCGCTGGGCAGGCTGCCGGCCGAAACGGTCCAGGTGAAGGGCGCTGCTCCGGCGCTGGCCGTGAGCGTCTCGCTGTAAGGGACGCCGACCGCACCCGTGGTGAGTGTCGAAGGCGTCACCGCGATCGACTGGCACGAGACCGTGAAGCTGTAGCTGCGCGTGCCGGGCGCTCCACCCGCGTCGGCCACCGAGACGGTGAACCCGAAAGTCCCCGTGGCCACGGGTGTTCCCGACAGCACTCCCGCAGGCGAAAGCGTCAGGCCTGCAGGCAACGCACCCGCCGCAAGCGCGAAGCTGAACGGCGCGAGGCCCGAGTCGGTACTGAGCGTGTGCGAGTAGGCCACGCCTGCAAGTGCATTGGGGAGCGTCGGCGGGAGGATCGCGATGGGTGTATTGAGGATGCGCAACTGGGCCTGTGGCCCCGCCATGACCGGAACACCGGCGTTATTGCAATCGCGCGAGCGCACTGTGGTGACGGTGATGCTGCCGAACCCATCGCCCGCAACAGCACGGACATCGAGCGTGAGCGCGACGCCCCCGGTGGTGATGCCGCAAGGCGTGCCCAAGCTGGTGATATCCGCGCGGTAGGCGCCACTTCCCAGATCGACGATCTGGAGCGCGCTCCCCGGCTGACTCGTGAACAGTGTGCCCTTGTGGATGCTCGAGTCCGGGTTGGCGGGCGTGCACAGAGCGAGCCGTGTGGGATCGAGTTGGAATGTGATGCTCATGGCCCGGACCGGGGCCGATTCGTCGCGCGTGTATTCGATGGGGACCGTCACGCACGGGTTCGCGCTCGAGATGCATCGTCCCGCGGTGTTGGCCGCAACCGTGGAGGAAGGCGGCGTGGCGAAGATGCTGACCACATGATCCACCGTGGCCGTACAGCCGGCCGCGTCGGTCACGCCGAGGGTGAACACCGAGCCCCCCGCTTCGGATGGCGTTCCCGAAAGCGTGCCACTGGGGCTGAGCGAGAGGCCGACCGGCAGCGAGCCAGCGGTAAGCGTGTACACGAAGGGCGCAAGCCCGGGGGAGGTGCTGAGGGTCTGCGAATACACCGTGCCGACTGCGCCATCCGGCAGGAGGGACGGCGTGATGGTGAGCGTCGGGCAGGTGACCGTGACGCTGTACGGGCGACTCCCGGCGCAGCCGCCGGTGTCCGTTGCGGTCACGGTGAAGTTGAAGGTCCCGCTGGTTGCGAATGTGCCGTTGAGTTGGCCACTTGTCGCCAGCGCGAGGCCGGGCGGAAG
>JANLOU010000068.1:0-2006 GCA_031366735.1 Candidatus Eiseniibacteriota bacterium | reverse complement strand
CAGATGCGCTTCGGCCGCCCGCCGGGCGGACGGATCGAGCTTGTGGTCGAGGTAGTCGAGCGCCGACCGGGTGTCGAGATGCCGGTCAGGTCCATGGCCGTGCTTCATCATGCATCCCTCGCAGGTCGGGGGCGTGACTTCTGAACCGCACGGGGAACCTTGTCCAGAGTGGGGGGCGGTTCGCTGGGAGAGGTGGGGCGATCCTCGCTGCTGATACCTTGCGTGTTCGGATCGAGAGCCTTGAGTCCACCCCGCAGCCGTTCAAGGCAGCGTGCTCGAGTGGGGCCAAGCGAACCGATGGGCATGCCCAGCCGGTCCGCGATCTCGCTGTAAGCCGGCGTGGGGTCCTCTTGGTACATCGCGTGCAGCAGCCTTCGGCACCGCTCCGAGAGTGCGCCCATCGCCAGTCGGACCATGGCCTGAGCTTCGAGGCGCTCAAGCTCGGCCCCCACCGCGGGTTCAGTCGAGCGCAGTTCGGGGCCACTGTGATCGGCGTCATCGGTCGAGATCGAGCGGGCCTGCTCCCGACGCCGGCGCAGCGCGGTGGCCCTGGCGATACGGTCAGTGGTGCTGGAGAGCCACCGGCACAGGGCGCGTGGTTCGCGCAGCCGGGGCAGGCCCTTCAGCAGCGCGGTGAAGACATCCTGGAAGGTGTCGCCAAGGTCCTCGTCGGACAAACGATAGGAGCGGGCGACCGCCAGGACGAGCCTTTCATGACGCCGGACAAGGGCATCCCAGGCGCGGGTCTCGCCGGCCAGACACCGCGCCACGAGTCGTGCATCGAGTTCGGGGTCCAGCTGGCCGGGTCGCGGGGGGAGTCGCATCGGGACGACTGTAAGCCCGCGTCGGGGTTCCCGTCACGGGGGGGGGTGGTCGGGGCCCCCGCGACGGCCGATGTATCAGGAGCGCGCTCGCCTGCACCTCTAACCATGATTGCGTCGCTGCGCGGAGTATCGCAACACCCTGCGGGACCTACCTGAGCTGCACCGAAAGGGGAAACGACTTCCATGGACAGCTTCCACACTTCCCGCATCAAGTGGCCGTATGTGACGCATTTGGTGGATCGAGCTCGGGTGGCCGGATTGCTCCCGACCCTCGAGGAGACGAATCCAGGCAGCCTGGTGTTGGCGCGAGTCGTCAGCCTGAGCAAGCACAAGGACCTCGAGGCCCACGACGGTCGCAAGATGACGCTCTATGCGGGCGATGTCATCGTCGGGGCACTGGGCAATCGCTACGCGACCGACCAGTTCGAGGGCGTGGCGCATTGTTCCGGCCAGTCCGGGCACATTCTGGGGATCGGGGGCGTCTGCGGTCAGGTCGTGAGCATGAACAACCGGATGATCGAGCCGACGGTCATCGAATACCTTGGCCGGCTCGCGGGGCCCGATGCGCAGCCGTTGCATCTCTCCGACTTCCGCATGCCCGTCGGGACCAGTCCTTCGGGGTCACGGCCCACCACGATCCTCTCGCTTGGCGCGTCGATGAATGCGGGCAAGACGACGACTGCTGCGCAGCTGATCTTCAGCCTGAGCCAAGCCGGCCACCGGGTGGCCGCCGCCAAGATCACGGGCACCGCTTGTCGCAAGGACCCGAATATCCTCTATGACGCGGGCGCTGTCTCGGTGTTGGATTTCACCCACGCAGGCTGGCCGTCCACAGCGGGATGCTCCAAGGATGAGTTGCTCGCGATCGCGTCGCATCTGCGTTCGGCCTTGGCGTCCGAGTCGCCCGAGTTCGTGGTGATCGAGATCGCCGACGGCATCATCCAACGCGAGAGCGCGATGCTGTTGTCCGACGAGGGATTCCACGACTCCATCGACGCGGTGACCTTCGCCGGCCCGGATGCGCTCTCGGTGGAGTCCGGCGCACGCCGGCTCGAGGCGCTCGGTTACGAGCTGCTCGCCACTGCCGGCCCCGTCGCCAATGGCCGGCTCGGGATCCAGGAAGCAGAGTCGGCGTGCGGCGTGAGCTGTCTGGATGGCGCCAGCATCATGGCCGGCGGCTTC
>JANLOU010000026.1:0-3142 GCA_031366735.1 Candidatus Eiseniibacteriota bacterium | reverse complement strand
CGCAGGTAGTACCAGCACGAACCCGCCCACTGGGGCATGGTATTGGTTTCGCGCCGCGCGGGCTCGCCCGTCCGCGGGTCGGTCGTCCGAACCCAGTCGAGGTTGTTCGCGAGCGGGCTCTCCCCCGTTCCCGCCGGCCGGAAATCCTTGGTCTCGGGCAGCAGCACCGGCAGCATCTCCTCTGGCAGGGCGCGATGCTCGCCGTCCACCCAGATCACCGGGAATGGCTCACCCCAGTAACGCTGCCGCGAGAACAACCAATCGCGCAGCTTGTAGTTGATCGCCTTCTGCCCGAGGCCGCGTTCGGAGAGCCAGGTGGTGATGCACGGGATCGCTTCGGCGGGCTTGAGGCCATTGATGCTGAACGCGCCATCGGCGGTGGCCGAGTTCACGAGCGTGCCCTCGTCCGTCTCGGTGAAGGCGGCCGACTGCACATCGCCACCCCGCACCACTTCGCGGATGGGCAGCTCGTAGCGGCGCGCGAACTCCCAATCGCGCTCGTCGTGCCCCGGCACCGCCATGATGGCGCCGGTGCCGTAGCCCATGAGGACATAGTCGGCGATCCAGACGGGGAGCCGCTCGCCGCTGACCGGGTTGATGGCGTGGCCGCCAGTGAACACGCCGGTCTTGTGCTTCTCCTCCTGGCGCTGCAGGTCGCTCTTGCGTGAGGTGGACGCGATGTAGGCCTCCACCGCCGCTGTATGCTCGGGCGTGGTGATGACGCGCACCAAGGCATGTTCGGGCGCGAGCACCATGTAGGTGGCGCCGAACAGCGTGTCGGGGCGCGTGGTGAAGACGCGCAGCTTGCCGTTCACGCCCTCGAGCGCGAAATCGACCTCGGCGCCGATCGAACGCCCGATCCAGTTGCGCTGCATCTCGAGCGTACTCACCGGCCAGTCCACCAGCGGCAGGTCCTCCAGCAGGCGCTCGGCATACTCGGTGATCCGCAGCACCCACTGACGCATGGGCTTGCGGATCACGGCATAGCCGCCCACCTCCGATTTGCCATCGATCACTTCCTCGTTGGCCAGCACCGTGCCCAACTCGGGGCACCAGTTGACCGGCACCTCGGCCACATACGCGAGCCCGCGCCGGTAGAGCTGCAGGAAGATCCATTGCGTCCACTTGTAGTAGGACGGATCGGTGGTGTCGACTTCACGGTCCCAATCATGCGAGAGCCCCGCGCGTTTCATCTGCTTGCGGAAGTTCGCGATGTTCTCCTGCGTCGTGACCGCGGGGTGGACACCAGTCTTGACGGCGTACTGCTCGGCCGGCAATCCGAATGCATCCCAGCCGGTGCAATGCAGCACATTGAAACCCTGCATGCGACGCGCCCGGCACAGGATATCGGTCGCGGTGTAGCCCTCGAGGTGGCCCACATGCAGCCCCGCCCCACTGGGGTAAGGGAACATGTCGATGCAGTAGAACTTCGGCTTGGAGGGGTCCTCGGTGGTGCGGAAAGTCTTACGCTCCACCCAGTAGTGCTGCCAGCGGGGCTCGACCTCGGCAAAGGGATAGCGGTGCGCGCTCATGGGCTCCGTCCGTGAAAGTGAAGGCTGAGCTGGCAGGATAGCGGAGCCCACCGGGAGCGTCACGCGAGGCATGCGGGCGCGGACAATGGCTCCGCGCGACCAGGATCAGCGGCCCGCAACCTCGCGGGTGGCCTGCTCGAGCGCGGTCAGCGGGTCGGCGCGGCCGCCCTTCCATGCCGCTTCGGCGCGGTACACGGCGTCGAGCGCCCGGCCGAGCGAGCGGGCATCCCGCCGCCGCCCGAGTTGCGCCGAGAGCTCGCGGTGCACGCTCCAGGTGCCCAGCGCGCCCGCCACCATGTTGCCGAGCAGGAACATGAGCCCCCCTTCGCTCTCGCCCGCGGCGAGCAGGCGGCCAAGGCGTTGCGCCGCGAGCCCCGGCTTGCCCAGCGCCACTGCGGCGAGATATTCGGCAACGCCCGAGCCGACGATGGGGCGAGTGAGCGTCTCGACCTCGGCCTTGCGCACGAGCTTGCCATCGGCCGACAGCGCGGGCAGCTTGGAGAGCTCATTGAAGAACGCCAAGGTCTCCGCCTCGCACGCGTCGCACAGCGCTTCGAGCGCACCCGGCTCGGCGGTGAATCCCATGGAGGCCAACCGCCGCGCACCCCATTGCAACAGCGCGCGGCGTTCGAGCGGCAGGGCGTCCCAACGCGTGGCGACGGCCCCGCGGAGCGGATCGAGTGTCTTGCGGTAGGTGTCGCCCATGGATTCGATCAGGACGATGCAGGACTCTCCCGCCGGCCGCGAGATACCTTCGGCGAGCGCAGCGATGTTCCGCTCGGACCGCGTCAACTGCTCGACGCCCATCACGAAGGTGAGTTCGCGTGAGGCGAACATGCTGATCCCCTGATACGCCGAGAGGATCTCGTCCACATCGTTCTCGCCCGGACGCAGGATGCGCGCCAGTGGCGCGTCTGGAACCGCCTGCGCCCACGCGCGCCGGAACTCCGAGAGGAATGCCGCCTTCAGCGCTTCGTCGGGTCCCTCGAGATACAGTGAGGCGGGGAAGCTGCCTCTGGCGGCGGCGTCGAGTAGGCCAAGGCCATCGACGACCGGGGCCAGGCGCACTGCGCTCTTGGCCGCGCCACGCGTGCCGCCCTTGCGGGCAGCAGGCGCGTCACCAGCCTACGACGGAGCGGCTGAGGACTTCGTCCGCGATCTTGGCAATGGCTTCTTTGCGTCCATCGAGTTCCGTCTTGGCCGTCTGGCCGGGCACATCCTGCACATAGTAGTTGGCGGTCTTCACCAACTCGTCGGTCCACAACTCGCGATTCTTCACGAGGTCCTTGAATGTCACCTGCACCGAGATCGTCACCCGGTACTCCTGTGCCTGGGCTGTGTTCGAGAATCCGAACACCGAGTTCTTGTACTGGGTGATCCTGCCCCGCACGACGGCGTTCGCGGAACGCTCGTCCACGACCTTCAGGTGGTTGTCGCGTACGAATCGCTGGATCACCGCGTCGGTGATGTCCTGCTCCAGCGTGTATTCGGTGGTGCCGTTCTCGAACACCGGGATGGCCACGGTCTTCAAGTGCTGGGGCAACAGCGCGGGGCTGGGGGTGTAGCCGCACCCGGAGACAAGCGAAAGCCCCGCGGCCGCGATCGCGGCC
>JANLOU010000593.1:0-7230 GCA_031366735.1 Candidatus Eiseniibacteriota bacterium | reverse complement strand
CGCCGCGCACCAGTCGCCCCTCGGCATTGCGCACGAGCGTGTAGCCGCGTTCGAGCACACTTCGCGGGCTCAGGGCGCGCAGTCGATCCTCGATCGCGCTCACCCGACGCTTGGCATCGAGCACGGTGGACACGGTACAGGACTCGAGCCGCTGCGCCAGCGCGACCACGCCGTCGCGGCGGCGCACCAGCGTCCGCGGGTATTCTCGCAACCCATACGCGCGGGCGAGCGCTGCCACACGGTCGCGCCGGGCGCCCAGTTCGGCGTGGACCGCGGTATCGATGCGCTCGCGTAGGTCGTCCACGCGCTGCTGCAGCGCGGTGAACACATCGCGAACGCGGCGGAAGCCATACTGGCCCAGGAGGGAGTCGAGGACGCGTCGCCGCTGTGTGAGCGTGCCGCGCACCGCGCGGCTGGCGCGGTCCTCGAGCGTGCGGACGCGGTGCGACATCTCGAGCGCATCGCGCACCGCGATCTCCGCGGCGTTGCTGGGCGTTGCCGCGCGCACATCGGCCGCGAAATCCGCGAGGGTCGTGTCGACCTCGTGCCCCACGGCCGAGATCACCGGGATGGCCGAGCCCGCGATCGCGCGCACCACCACTTCCTCGTTGAAGGCCCACAGGTCCTCCATCGATCCGCCGCCCCGGCCCACGATCAGGACATCGATCCGACCGTAACGATTGAAGCGCTCGATGGCGGCCGCGATCTCGCTGGCGGCCCCTTCGCCCTGCACCTTGACCGGGGCGAGCACCACCTCGATGCCGGGCCAACGGCCGCGCAGCACTTTGACGATGTCGCGCACCGCGGCGCCGACCGGGGAGGTGACCACGCCGATACGGCGCGGGTAGCGCGGCAGGGGTCGCTTGCGCTCGGCGGCGAAGAGTCCTTCGGCGGTCAGGCGCCGCTTGAGTTCCTCGAGTTGCAGGAGCAGCGCGCCCAGCCCTGCCGGGCGGAGATGTTTGATGATCAGCTGGTACCCGCCCCGCGGGGCGTACACATCGATCTCGCCGTAGGCTTCGACCTCGCCTCCATCGCGCAGCGGAAAGCCCAGCTTCATCGCGGCGTTGCGCCACATGGCGCAGGCGATCACCGCGGTCGTGCCTTCCTTGAGGCTGAAGTACAGGTGCCCGCTGTCGGGTCGCTTGAGCCCGGAGACCTCACCCTTGACCCACACGCCGGGGAACGCGTCGGTGAGCGTCTCCTTGATCGCGCGGGTGAGCTCGCCCACCGACAGTACGCGGTCTTCCTGCGAAGGCAGCAGCGCCATGTCAGACCTTCGCGTGCGCGCTCTGGCGCTCGGCGGCGATGATGGTGCTGAGCACGACCATGGCCACCGTCATCGGGCCGACGCCGCCCGGCACGGGCGTGATCGCCGAACACAGCGGTGCCACAGCCTCGAAGTCCACATCGCCCGTGAGGCGAGCCTTGGTGCTCCCGGGTGCGGGCGCGTCACGGTGGATCCCCACATCGATCACCACGGCACCCGGTTTGATCCAGTCGGCGGTGACCATGTGCCGCTTCCCCACCGCGGCCACCAGGATGTCCGCCTCGCGCGCAAGCGACTGGAGCCCCTGACCGCTGGCGGAATGTCCGATCGTCACCGTGGCATCGCACCCTTTGCTCGAGAGCAGCGTCGCCATCGGGCGTCCGACGATGTGGCTGCGCCCAAGCACGACGGCGTGCTTGCCGCGCGTGGGGATCTCATAGTGCTGCAGCAGGCGCACCACACCGAATGGTGTCGCCGGAACGAAGCAGGGCAGCCCGAGCGCCAGTCGCCCGGCGTTCTCGGGGTGGAATCCATCCACATCCTTGGCGGGCGGGATCGCGTCGAGCACCGGCTGCTCGTCGGCGGGAGCTGCCAGCGGAAGCTGCACCAGGATGCCATGCACGCTGGCATCGGCGCCCAGTTGTTCGACGCGCCGCACCACTTCATCCGTGCGTGTGCCCGCGGGCAGGGCCACCCGCACCACTTCGATGCCGGCCGCGGCGCAGGCTTCACCCTTCTTCTTCAAGTACACCTGGGAAGCGGGGTCGTCGCCCACCGAGACCAGCGCCAGCCGGGGCTCGATGCCGGCCTCGTGCAGCGCATGTGCGCGCAGTCTCGCCTCGATGTGCACCGTCTCGGCCGGCTCGGTTCCCGTCAGCAGACGCGTGTTCATGGCCGAGGTGGCGCCGCGTTCGAATGGAATCTGTAGCCGGCGAATACTGATCGCCCGACCCGTGCTCTCCTCCACCTGCACGAGCACGCCGTTCAATCGCAGGTCGCCCTCGGAAGGCTGCAACCGTTGGGGCAGGCCCGTGAGGAATCGCTTGAGCGCGCCGCGGCGGTCCATGCCGATCACCGAGTCGAAGCCCCCGGTCATGCCCGCATCGGAAAGGTACGCCGTGCCATTGGGCAGCACGCGATCGTCGGCGGTCTGCACATGGGTATGCGTGCCCACCAGCGCGCTCGCGCGACCATCGACATGCCAACCGAGCGCCACCTTCTCGGCCGTGGTCTCGGCGTGGAAGTCGATGTAGATGACCTTGGCGGAGTCCTTGAGCGCGGCGAGTGCCGCGTCGACCGCACGGAACGGGTCGTCGACTTCTTTCATGAAGACGCGGCCCAACAGGTTCACGATGCCCACCGGCACGCCGTTCGAGGCACGCACCACGCGCCAGCCCTCTCCCGGTGCGCCGGGCGGGAGGTTGGCGGGACGCACCATGCGGGGCTCGTCGCCGATGTATTCCATGGCGTCCTTCTTGTCCCACAGGTGATTGCCACCCGTCAGGACATCACACCCCGCGGCGAACAGGTCCTTGGCGGTCTCGCGCGTGACGCCGAAACCAGCCGCGGAGTTCTCGCAGTTGCAGATCACCAAGTGCAGGTCGTGGCGGCGGCGCAGGTCAGCCAGCAGCCCCTTGACGACCTCGCGGCCGGGCGCGCCGATCACATCGGCGATGAACAACAGATTGGTCATGGGATCCGTTTTCGAAAGGGCGCGGGCTCAGGGCTTGCGTGGCGGGACGAAGAACAGGTTCATGGTGGTATCGCCGAGTCCGGCGTTGATCTGGTTCGGCGCATCGGGCGGGGGTTGCACCCACCAGTGGTTATTGACCACGAACTTGAAGAACACCGTGTCGTGGTCCGCGACAGCGTTGAGCGGACAGCGCAGCTCGTAGAATCCCTTGTGCGGATGCAACGGCCACGCGTCCGAGGACCACTGATTCCAAGGGCCGGCAACCGTCACCTCGTGGATCCGCAGGTCGCGCAGTCGCATCCAGCGTGAGGTGGAGCCATGCACCACCATGCGGAACCGGGAAGGCGTGAAGCGGAACACCACGGTATCCGCCCGCACCACCACGCCCAGCGGCGTTGCGGCGTGCGAACACAAGGGTGTGAGCGCCGCGGCAGCCAGCACCGCAGCCGTGAGCAACATGAGTCCGAGTCCCTGCATGGATCGTCGCACGAGTCCCCCCTGCGTGGATGCTGCGCTCACTCCCCGAGCCTTGCTACTTGGCGTAGTCCACTGCGCGCGTCTCGCGGATGACGGTGACGCGGATCTGCCCGGGGTACTGCAGTTCTTTCTCGATCCGTCGGGCGATGTCGCCCGCCAACCCCTGCGCCCGCGCGTCGTCCACCTTCTGGTGCTCCACCATGATACGCACTTCGCGTCCTGCCTGGATGGCGTAGCTCTTCTCCACGCCAGGGAACGCATTCGCGATCTTCTCCAGCGCCTCGAGGCGCTTGATGTAGATCTCCAGGCTCTCGCGCCGCGCGCCGGGTCGGGCGCCACTGATCGCGTCCGCCGCCGAGATGAGCACCGGCCACAGGCTGCCCCCGGCGTAGTCGTCGTGGTGATAGCCGATCGATTCGAGCACGGGCAGCGGTTCGCCGTAGCGCGCGGCCAGTTCCATGCCGAGCGCGGGGTGCGTGCCTTCTTGATCGTGATCGATCGCCTTGCCGATGTCGTGCATGAGCCCGCCGCGTTTCGCCATGGCCTGGTCCATACCGATCTCGGCGGCCATCATACCGGCGAGGTGGGCGGTCTCGACCGAGTGCTTGAGGATGTTCTGGCCATAGCTGGTGCGGTAGTGCAGGCGGCCCAGGTACTTCATCAACTCGGGGTGCATGCCATGCACTCCCACCTCGAGGCAGGCGTGCTCGCCCAACTCCTGGATCTTGCCCTCCACCTCTTCCTTCACTTTGGCGACGACTTCCTCGATCCGCGCCGGGTGGATGCGGCCGTCCGAAACCAACCGCTCGAGGGATTGGCGCGCGATCTCGCGGCGCACCGGGTCGAAGCCGGACAGGATCACCGCCTCGGGCGTATCGTCGATGATCACATCGACGCCGGTGATGATCTCGAAGGAGCGGATGTTGCGTCCCTCGCGGCCGATGATGCGCCCCTTCATGTCGTCGCTCGGAAGGTGCACCACCGAAACGGATGCCTCGGACACATGGTCGCCGGCATATCGCTGGATCGCCAACACGATGGTCTTGCGCGCCTCGCGCTCCGCATTGCGCTGAGCGTTGTCCCGGATCTCCGCGGCGCGTTTGGAGGCGTCCACGCGCGCTTCGTTCTCGACCGATGCGATCAGTTGTTCGCGGGCCTGCTCGGGTGACATGCCGGCGATCTTCGCGAGCTTGGCGGTCTGCTCGGCCACAAGGCGGTCGAGTTCGGACTGGCGCGTGGCCGTCGCGGCCTCCCGCGCCGCGATCTCCTGCTCGAGCTTCTTGTTGTCCCGCTCCTTCTTGTCGATGAGCTCGACCCGCCGGCTGAACGCCACCTCTTTCTGTTGGAAGGCTCGCTCGGTCTCGAGTTGGGCATTGCGGCCCGTGAGCATCTCCTTCTCGAGATCCTGCTTCATCCGCAGCGACTCCTCCCGCCCCTGCAGCAGGGCGTCGCGCTTGACGGAGTCCGCTTCGCGGTTGGCATCCTCGAGCACCGACTGGGCGCGTTGCTCTGCGCTGCGGAGCCGGGCCTTGCCCAGTTGGCTGCGAATGAACCAGCCCAATGCAAACGCCAAGACGGCACCGAGCACGATGCCGCCGACCCACAGACCTGTATTCACAGAGGACCTCCCCGTGCCCCGGGATCACCGGAGCCGAGGCAGGGGAAAGGGACCCCGCCCACGCCGTGTGGATCTTCGTTCTTGAGACCTGGTATGGACCAGGGGGGCGCACCTACACCGAGTCTGACTTCCCCTCACCTTGCGGCGGAGGCGTGTCTTCGTCGGACATCGATACACCCGCAAGTAATGAGTTGGTTCAAGAACTTGGAGCCATCACATGCGAGGCAGGGAAATCCGTTCGCTGGAGTGCATCCGGTGGGAGGCGAGGCGTCGGCCGCTAGGTCTCGTCCCGAAGGACGTCGTCCAGCAGCGCGTGCAATCGAGCGGTGCGGTCGGTGATGCTGGCGCCATCGCTCTCCCGTGAAACGCGCTCCTTGAAAAGCTCATCGGCGATATTGAGAGAACACAGGATCGCCACCTTGGACAAAGATGCCACCGGGAGCTTCTCGGTGATCTCCCGCATCTTGCGGTCCACATATCCGGCCACGTCGAGGATATACGCCTGATCCGCCTCGCCGCGGATGGTGTAGTGATGTCCGAAGATCTGCACCTGGACGACATTCTTCGGGTCGCCCTTGGCGCCATTGGCAGCGGTGTCCGCAGTGGAAGCATCCATCGTCGGTCAGTCCTCGCCGCTTTTCCCTGCGTGCCTTGGTTTTTTCATCGGATCCGCCGGTCGTCGCACTGCCCGCAAGGGGCAGTCGCGCGGTGCGGCGGGGTGCTACGCCTCGATACGCTCGAGCTTCTTGAGAAGTGCTTCGATGCGCGTGGCCACATCCTTGCGCTCCGCCACCCAATCGCGCTGCTCCTTCTTGAGCGTCGCGAGTTCGGTGAGCAGCGCCGTGGGATCGTTGCCTTGGAGTTTACCCTTGGTCTCCTCGAGCTGGCGGCCGAGTTCCACCTTGTCCTGCTCGAGTTGGGCCTGCTTGGAGCGCAGGTCCTGCACGAGCGTGGCAGCTCTCTCGACGCGAAGCGCGAGCTTATCCAGTTCAGTCGTCACGACGGCGGTGTCCATCATCATCGTTCCCTCAGCTGACCGCCGCAATCCTTGGCGACGGCCGCCACCATGCGAGTCTGAAGTTCAGTGACCTCGGCTTCGGTGAGTGTGCGTTCCGCGTGCTGGAAGCTCAGCGCGTAGGCCAGACTCTTCATGCCCACCGGAGTTCCGGGGCCCTCATAGATGTCGAACAACTCCACGGCGACCAAAGTCCCACCGGCTGCGCCGTGCAGGCTTGTGGTCACTTGTGCATGCGACACGGCCCGCGGTACGAAGAAAGCGAGATCGCGACGCATGACTGGGAAGCGCCCCGGGACCTTGGCATGCGTGGTTGCGGTGAGCCGCTCGGTCAGCGGTTCCAGCAGCGCGATGAACAGGTGCGCGTCCGCCTCGATCTCCCACGCTTCCAGGAGTTTCCGGCTCAGCGTGCCCGCCCATGCGATGCGTGAGCCTGCGACCGCAACCTCCGCACTGGCACCGGGTTTCCAGCCAAGCGCAGAATAGGCGCGCCATTCGGGTGAGTCAACGCGCATCTCGCCGAGCCAGGCCTCGAACACACCCTTGGCGTCGAAGAAGTCCGCCGCGGCGCGTGGATCGTAAGCATGTTCGGGCTGGCTGGGAGGAGCGTCGTGGCTATGGCGCCAGCGCCGGCCCGTGATCACGGCACATAACATGAGGGTTTCCAGCGGCAGGATCCGGGCGCCCGGGGTGAAGCCCACCCCCACCTCGAACAGCCGGACGGACGCAGCGCCCTGCTTGAGATTGTGCGAGACGGCGCGCATCAGCCCGGGAACCAGGTTCGGGCGCAGGACTTCGCTCTCGCGGCTCATGGGATTGGCGAGCCGCACCCAGGGCGTCCCCTCCAGCCCCATGAGAGCGCCGGCGAGCATGGCCTCGGAGTCCGACACGAGCGAACTGCTCCAAGCTTCGTGCAGCCCCAGCGCCAGCATCGCTTCACGCGCACGACGCACCAGCCGTTCGCGCGGCGAACGCGTGGCGAACGCGCCACCTGTATGCATGGGCGCCTCGGGAATCTGGTCGTAGCCGTGGGAGCGGGCGACCTCCTCCACCAGGTCACGCTCGAGCGTTGCGCCGAGCTGCTGCACGGACTCGAGTTACCCGTCCGCAAGCAGGGGGACGCGCTCTCGGTGGAGGTGCCGTCGTGGCGTTCCGACTGC
>JANLOU010000523.1:0-5009 GCA_031366735.1 Candidatus Eiseniibacteriota bacterium | reverse complement strand
GTCGAGCGGTGGTCACATAGGTTCCGTCCGGCATGCGTTGCGCCGAAAAACCCGGTCCCGGCGCAGGAATGTCCCCGCCGCCGCCGTAACTCAGGGAGCGCAGTACGCGTAGCGGTCCGCCGTCCGATGGCTGGTAGGTCAGCTCGATGCGGCCACCCAGCGTGTCGAGTTCGGCGAGCACACGCTCTAAATAGGCGCCAGTTAAGTTCGTGGACTGCAAGGTCAACAAGTGAGGCACTCCGGGCCGCCATTGTCCACCGTAGGGGTAGAGGGTGGTGCCCGAGACCCCCTTGACCAGAGCGCCGTTGGAATCATAGGTGCGAACTCCGACGCGCTGATCCGAGAGTTGCCCGTTGCCGCTCGAGCTCAGCTCGATGAACTGGTACTTACGTCCATGCGCAGCATCCATCAGCGCGAACTCCTGCACGACAACCGTCTGCTCGGGATCGCTCCCCAGGCACGGGACCAACCAGGTGGTGTCCCCATTCGCGCAGGTCGGGGTAGGCCATGGTTCGTGGACCCATGCACCGTTCGCGTCATGCCGTATCCCGACGCCCGGTAGCGGTGTCGTGACCATCTGGCCCGGGCCGTATGTGACTTCCTCGAGGACCCTATCGCAGCCCGGGCCAGCGCGGTTGATAAGCCGGAGCGCGCCGAAGTTAGTTTGCATGGAAGCCATCGTGGCATCCGAGCAGCGACCGAGGTGGGTCGGCCAGAGGGCCGAAGTGAGGAGCAGCGGGCGACCCGAGGGCCATACCTGGCCGACTTGAGCCCCCGCGATCGCGACATCTCTAGTAGTCCCGTATTGGTCAGTGAATTGGAGGAAAAGGTTCGCCGAGACCGTGAAAGCCGCGGTCGAGCGCAACTCCACGAACTGGCCGACCGTGTGACCGCTCGCACAACTCAACGCGAAGCGTTCGATACGGATGGGTGTGGGAGTGTAGTCGCACCCGGGCAGAATCACCGAGATGCCGGAGCGGTTCATGGGAGTCGGGATCGACTGCAATTGATAGCTTCCATCCGTCTGTCGCGCAGCGCTCTGTCCGGCCGGCGGAGCCGGTGCCTCATTCCCCGGCCCATACTCAAGCGATTGCACGACTGTCTCCAAGCCGTTGCTGACCGCGACGAGCACGAGTTTTCCGCCGACGCGGTCGAGCAGGGGGGCCATGTCCGCGTCGAATGAGCCGGAGCACAGTGCAACCGCGGCGTGGCCGAGCAGAACAGTCGTCCCGAGCGGCCACGGCGCGTTCTCGGAGGCTGGGAAGATGCGGGGCAGTTCGCCCAGTAGTCCGCCCGTGGAATCGTAGAGCCGCAAGCGGAGCGATGAGTAATAGGCGAATCCGCTTGCCAAAGTAGTGAGCTCGACGAACTGGCTGGCGCTACCCCCGGTATTGCATCCGGTGGAGAACTCGGAGATCCGGATCGGCCACTGACGCGGGTCGAAACAGTTGGCTCCGACAATGACCTGTTCGAACGAAGTCGGCGTCGGATAGCTCGCGGCGAAGGGTCCGTCGTACACAGCTCGCGATACACTCATGCCCGCGGTCGGCGCCGGTGCCTCGTGGCCCGGTCCGTACGCTACGGAATCCACCGTGGCGATTCCGCCCAGCAAGGCCTGTCGCAGGACGATCTCCCCCCCTTCGGGGTCCAGCGCGAAGGGCAGGTTCGTGCCGACTGTGGCGCCATTGGCGTCGCTGAACGCCGTGTTGCCCAGGAGCCACCGACGGGTCAGTGGCCACGGCGTTCCGGAGTAGGCCGCGAACATGTTCGTCAGCCGACCCAACTCCACGCCAAGGTGGTCGCGTGCGATGAGTGTGACATCGGTATCATGGTAGGCGCCGGCTGCGCTTCGAAGTTCGATGAAGGAAGCATTCCCGCCGCCGAAACAACTCGTCCCGAATTCCGCGATGTGCATCTGCGCCAGGGGAGGCGCTGAACAACGACCGGCCGTGTAGGCCGCACTGTTCGTGCCCGTCGGAGTCGGCGAATCACTGCTCGTGTAGGTGGAGCCGCTGACACGCACGAAGCTCTTGCCCGGTTGGACGGAGAGCTCGCCGTCATGGCCGTAGGAGAGCACGCCGAGCAGCGCCGTGTTGGTGGAACCATAGGGGCCGAACAGCTCGATCCGCCCCGCAACAACATCGAGGGCGAACGGCAAGACCAAGTCCGGTCCGCGACCGGCCTGCCAAACCGGATTCGCGATCAGAAAGGAACCATTCTGGATCCAAACGCCGCCCGGGCTGGCGGAAGTCAACGCTACTTCCCCGATCAACACACCAGCGCGATCGTAGGCACGCACTCGATGCCGGGCATCGAATCGTTCATTGACCAGCGTCGAGCGGAGTTCGATGAACTGACCTTCCCGCAGCCCGTTCGAGCACAGCAGTTGGACCTCATCAAGGACCACGCCGCTCTGCAAGGGCATGCTGCATGCGGCCTCCGGGGCCAATGCGAACAAGTCGTAGTTCTTCGGCGTCGGGGTGGATTCCACAAAAGAGTTCTCGGTCGCGACCAGACTGCGGCCAAACGCGGGCATCGCGACACCATCTGGGCCATAGGTGAACTGGCTCAACGGGAAATCAATTCCATTCCTGACGTGGACGAAGTCGATACTTCCTCCAAGAGTGTCCAGCGTCGTGGGCAGTATTGCGTCCGCTGCGGTTCCGCCCGAGGTGCGATAGGCCGTCGTGGCGATCAGCCACGGTCGCCCAATCGGCCACAGCCCACTCGTTCGTGGCGCGAAGGGCTGCGTCATGCGCCCGAGCGTGGCACCGGTATGATCCCGAAACACGATGTGCACGCGCGGATCGAAGAACTCGTCCCCTCCATTCAGCCCAAGCTCCACGAATTGGCCCGTGGTGGATCCATTCGCGCAGCGGAACTGGATCTCACTGATGCCCAGAGCGATGGGCGCCCGGCCGCAAAGTGCATCAGCATAGGGCGTGCCCGCGAACCCTGTGGGTGCTGGGACGGTGCGCTCGGTGTATGCGCCCGCGCTCAGTTCCAGACTGTGTCCCGGTGTCGGCGCCGGCACACCTCCGGTCCCATAGCGGAGGTCGCTCAACACCACTGGGCCGGGTTGCGGAGCGAGATCACGCAGGATGATTCGACCACCGACCGCATCGAGCGCGAACGGTAGGATCAGGTTGGGTTGCCGCTGCTGGCCATCCTTGAAGTCGGCAGTGGCGATGAGCCAGCGTTGCGAAGGATTCCACGGAGCGCCCTTCAGGGTGCCGAACGGTTCCGCGATCGTACCGATCGATTGTCCGTTGCGATCGAAAGCCTCCAGCGTGAGTTCGGGCCAGAGTTGTTCGCCCGTGCTAGTTATTCCCAACTCCAGAAATTGTGTCGTCGCCGAACCGTCCCAGCATTGCAGCTGGACCTCGGAAAGATAGGCGCTGGAGGGCAAGGGACGGTCGCAGAGCGGATCCGCGTAGAGGAGAGCGTTGCTGCCTTTAGGGGTCGGCAGCGGATTCTCAAGGTATCCCGAGGAGAAACTGAGCGACTTCCCATAGCCCGGGCGCGGCAGTGTCGGCGTCCCGTAGCGCACATCCGACAACACGGTCTCGCTACCGTTGGCCTCGCGACGCACGAACAGGATGCGGCCGCCGACCGTGTCCATGGGCGCGGGCAGGACGCGGTCTGGGGCTTGACCTTGTGGGCCTTTGAGCGTCGTGGGAGCGATCAGCCACTCGGTGCCGTTCGCCCAAGGTTGTCCGGCCGAAGCGCCGAACACATCGGTCAGGTCGGAGATCAAGATGCCATTGCGGTCGTAGGTCCGCAGCCGCAGCGCCGCATCGCGGGTACCCGAGGTGCTGGTCGAGGTGAGTTCGATGAACTGTCCGCTGATCAGGCCATTGCGGCATAGCAGCGCCAGTTCGTTGACGCGCGCACTCAGATTGGTGGCCTGGTAGCACGAGGCCGCCGTCGCGACCGTGCCGATCGCGTTCGTCGGGTCCGGCGCCGACTTGAGCTGCCAGCTCAGGTCGGGCTGACGCTGCAGGCTGCGACCCAGTGTGGGGGCCGGAATCGCACCGGTACTCGTGTAGTCCACGCGGTCCAGCACGAGCGCGGCTCCGCCGCTGGTATTGAGCCGGATCAGCAGCACCGCACCGCCGGTCGAGGCGGGCACATTGCTCATCTCGGCGTCGGGAGCCACTTGGGTGGAGCCGAAGAAGTTGCTGTAACCGATCAGCCAACGCCGACCCTGTGGCCACGCCTGTCCGGCGCGTGCGCTCACGCCGATCGGCATCTCGAAGCGGATCGAACCGTTCGAGTTGAGGAAGCGCAGGCGGATGCCATCGTCATAGACTTGGCCGGGACTATTCGCCACCAACTCGACGAACGCAGCGTTCGAGAACCCGTTCACACAGGTGATGTTGAACTCATCGATGCGGATGTCGTCCGCCGCGCGCGCGCGCGAGGTCGCGAGGCAGAGCGCGAGGGTGATCAGGGCGGGCACGACATGACGAGGCAGCAGTCGGGTGGGCGGCACGGGCGACCTCCGGTGGGGACGAATCAGTGGCCCACATGGTGCTTGACTTGGCCCCTAAATGATAGGGAAACAGGAGGTATGGCTGAATATTGCTGCTGGGCTCCCTCCTGCCCATCCGTGCCCTCACCGGTTATCATGTCGGCATTCGCATGATTCGGCTGGCGCGGACCCGCGCCATGACCATCTCCACCGCCCCCAGCCTTTGGAGCACCTGCCCATGACGACCCAGCCCGAATGGCCGGTCGCCTTCTTCGACGACGACTACCTCAAGATCTACCGCCCGACCTTCACTTCCGAACGAACCGAGGCGGAGATCGATTACATCGAGCACTCGCTGGCTCTGCACAAGGGCGCAGCGGTGCTCGACCTGGCGTGCGGATTCGGTCGGCACGCACTTGGCATGGCGCGGCGCGGCTACTTCGTGACCGGCGTGGACTTCAACCCGCGTTATCTCGAGATAGCGGCGGCCGAGGCGCACGCGCTTGGCGTGAGCGTCACATGGCAGGCCGGCGAC
>JANLOU010000513.1:0-6560 GCA_031366735.1 Candidatus Eiseniibacteriota bacterium | reverse complement strand
TGATGCTGGTGACCGTGCCGGGAACATGCAGCCCCATGAGCTTGAGCGCCGGGGTCCAGATCCGGTCCGGGCCGCTGCCCACGAACTGCCAGGCCCGCCCCCCATAGCTGCCCGTCGAGGTGGTGATGCCACCCTCGAACTTCTCGCCGCCTTCCTTGAGCTTGATCTCGACCACACCCGAAAGCGCATTTCCGTAACGCACATCGTAGGCGCCGGTGGCCACATTGACCTCGGCGACCGAGCGCGCGTTGAGCTGCCCCGCGGTGGACTGTCCAGTCACCAGATCGCGGTTGGCGACGCCATTGACCACGAACACGGTCTCGTCGGCGCGTCCGCCGCGAATGTGGATCTGCTCGGCATCGGTGCTGATCCCCGCCTGCTGTTGCAGGACTTCGCCCACCGTGGTGACTGGGAGATTGCGGATCTCGTTCGCGGTGACACTGCGCACCGTTGTGCCCTGGCGGACCTCGACCAGGCGCCGCTCCGCGTTGACTTCGACCGCCTTCTCCTCGCGCACGACGACATCCTCGAGCTTGAACTCGAGCGACACCGTTCGCCCTGCCATGACCACCACGCCCGGGCGTGACTCGGGCCGAAAGCCCAATGACTGGACCTTCACTTCATAGGTGCCCACGGGAATGCCGGTGAGCGTGAACTGGCCTTCGGAGTCGGTCAGGCCGCCACGCTTGGCACCGGGCAACGCCACATTCGCGAACGGGATAGCGTGTCCCGTCCGCTTGTCCATGACGCGCCCTGCCACGGTGCCTTTGTCCTGAGCGGACGCGGGGGCGCCGAAGCTGGCGAGGAAAAGCAGGAGGAATGCGAAGATGCGAAGCGTCGGGGTCATTGAGCTCTTCGTTTGAGTGTGGGAGTGGACCCTAAGTCGGCGCGCGATACGCGGTCAAGGCACAACACGCGGGGCGTCATTCGCGGTCCGACTTGACCAGCAAAAGCTTGCCGCGTTGTGTGTTGCCTCCCGCCAGGTCCTCGACGACCCAGAGGTAGAGTCCGCTCGCGGCGGCCTGTCCTCTGGCGGTGATGAGATTCCATGCGAACGCGCCACCCGAAAGTGCCGGCGCGCCCGTGTCACGATCGAGTCGGGGGTCATGCACGCCGCGGGCGTTGTCACCCTGATAGCTGTCGCCGCGAAAATCGTGCTCGAGCACGCGGTCGCCCGAGAGCGTGTAGATGCGTATGCGGCAGCGGCTTGGCAAGCCTGCGAACCACACATAGTGGTCCCGCACGCCGGCGCCCGCGTCCCACACGGCCTCGACCCGGTACGGGTTGGGGAACACGGTCACGCCGCCGGGGTGCTCGCCCGGGCCGGCGGCCGGGATCGCCGCGAACTTGTTCTGCGAGATGCCGCTCTCCAAAGCTGGCGTAGCAACATCGCCCTGATCGTAACTGGTCACAGCGCCGTAGTAGCGGAAGCCATCCTTGAGCCCGCGTAAAGTCATGTGATAGCGGTAACTCACTCCATCCACCACGAGCGGCGCCGGGGCCAGGGCCGGCTCGAGCCCAGTGTTGAAACCGGTGGTATCGGCCAGATCGAACTGCGCCACACGCGAAGGATGATCGCGATCGAGCCCCAGATACACGCGATACCCCTCGAAGTCCCGGCCCCCGGGCGCTGGACTGGTGGCGTCGCTGGAGGATTCCGGGGAGTCGTCCCACCACAGATCGACGCGTTCATGCCCGGTCTGGACATGCACTCGCGGCGAAGGCGGCGCGCTCGGCAGGCGATAGTCGATGCCCGCGGCGAACTGGGCATAGTCACTGTTGGCGAGCAACTGCGGGCGGTCGTCCCCGCCCACGAACGCGAAATCCACCGTCAGGCTGTCGCCGGCTTCCAGGCGCGGGAAAGGTCCCACGGACAGCAATTGGATCGGCGAGCAACTGCCGTCGAACGGGCAGGCCGCGGGATCGGGAGCGCCGCCACCGCTCATGAGCCGATAACGCTCGAAGTCCTCATCGCGCGTGGTGTCGCCCGGGCTCCAGACCCACCAGCGGTGCAACGAGCGCGGCGTCACCGGTGGATTCGACACCGTGCGCAGGAGCTTGAGCCCCACCCACGGCGGGCAATAGCCGACATTGCAGCCGCTGGGCACCGGCAGCGCCTGACAGAAGCGCTCGATCACCAGATGCCGAGTGCTGTCGTACTCGAAGTAGCTCTTGTAGTACCACGAGCCGGGCCCGGTGCTCGAGGACGGCGGCCAGCTCGAATAGGCCTCGCGGTTCCCGCTCACGAGCTGCGCGTACAGCGCGACATACAGGTCCTGCAGGGCCGAGCCCTCGTTGTACAGCGTGAATCGCGTGACCACGAACCCATCCGCCGCCGGCAGCGTGAAGCCAAGCGATTCCTGCCGCACGCGCAGCTTGAGCGGCCGATGCGGTTCACGCTGGAATCCCCCCGAGGGTTTGGCGGGCCGATCGGCGTAGCTCGCGATCAGGTCCTGATCCGAGATGGCCAGCGCGGAGAACCGGGGCGAGTTCTGGATGCGCGAGCGTTCGATGAGCGCATCGCCCAGCGGGGTGAACTCGGTCTCGCTCGGCCCGCTGGTGCCCTGACTGTTGTCGACGATGGCCGCCGAGACCCCCGTGAACACGCCCTGCTCATCGAGTGCGCGTGCGCCCACCCACAACCCCGAGCGCGACAGGTGTTCGTAGCCCGAGCCCAGCGGGAACTCGAACGAAGGGCTGCGCGAGGGGAGGTTGTTGCCGAAGAATCCGTAGTTCCCCAAGGTGAGCCCGACGCGGTTCACATCGGCGATGCGCACCACATAGCTGACCTCGGCCACGGCCGCACCAGCCGCCGCGGCGAGGGCGAAGGTCGCGCCAAGCGCGATCGAGGCGAGCAGGGGCGCGCGCATCGGAACTTCAGTAACTGCCGCGCAGGTCGTACTCGGACGGGAACGCGTCCATGAAGATGCGGTCGATCTCGAGGTTCACCTCGCGCAACATGCGCGCCTTCTGCGGATAGGGCATGAAAGCGCTCTTGAAGCCATTGATGAGCACGCGCTTCACTTCGTAGGGGCTCATGCGGTACGCGCGCGCCACGAGTTGGATCTCCTGCGACACCGTGGTGGCCGACATCAGGCGATTGTCGGTGTTCACGGTCACGCGCAGACCGCTGCGGAAGTAATCGCCCAGCGGATGCTGTTTGATCGTGCGCGAGACGCGCGTCTGGATGTTCGAGGACGGGCACATCTCGAGCGGGATGCGATGGTCGCGCACATAGCGCATGAGATCCGGGTCCTCGTGCAGCCGCGTCCCATGCCCGATCCGGTGCGCGCCGCAGTAGTGCAGCGCTTGCGCGATGCTCGCGGCGCCAAAGGCCTCGCCCGCATGCACGGTGCTATTGATGTTGTGCTTGAGGATCAACTGGAACGCTTCCTGGTGCGCCTTGGCCGGGTAGTCCCGCTCCTGGCCTGCGAGGTCGAACGCCAGCACCCCGCGCCCCTTGTAGGCCACCGCCAGTTCGGCCAGCGCCATCGACACCTTGGGCGCCATGGAACGGATGCCGCAGATGATCACGCCCGTGCTCATGCCGAACTTGACCCCGGCGTCGCGCAAGCCCGCGATCACGGGATCGACGATGTCCTCGAAGGGCAGCTTCTTGAGCCGGTGCAGGATCGGCGAATAGCGCACCTCCAGGTGGCGCACATTCTCCTCGGCACAATCCTCGACCAGTTCGTACGCGATCCGGTAGAGCGCGTCCTTCTCCTGCATCACCGACAGGGTGATGTCGAAGATCTTGAGATAGTCACCCAGATTGCGCGTGCGCTTGCCAGCCTGCATCAACTTGGTGAGCTGGCCCAGATGGTGCGTGGGCAGTGTGACGCCCTGCATGGCGGCCAACTCGAGCACGGTCTTGGGGCGGACGCTGCCGTCCAGATGACAATGCAGTTCGGTCTTGGGAAGGCGGCGGATGACATCGAGCTTGAGTTGCATGACTCTCGGGGGGTGAAGACGACGCGCTCACGGGAGCGTCGCGAGCGCGGTCAGCTACCGCCGCGCTCCAGCGCCATGATCTTTCGCACGCGGCGCTCATGGCGCCCGCCGGCGAACTCGGTGGTGAGGAAGAGTCGCACCATGCGTGTCGCGGCGCCCCGGTTCACGACCTTGGAGCCCAGCGCCAGCACATTGGCATCGTTGTGTTCGCGGCTGTTGCGCACCGTGGCATCGTCATGGCAGAGCGCACAACGCACCCCGGCCACTTTGTTGGCCGCCATCGTCGAGCCGATGCCCGCGGAATCGATGACGATGCCCTTGGCCGCGCGCCCACTCGCCACTTCACGCCCGACCGCGGCGGCGGAGTCGGGATAGTCCACCGCGTCGCTGGAGTGCGTGCCGCAGTCATGCACCTCCATGCCCATCTCCTCGATGAGCGCGCGCTTGAGGACTTCCTTGAGCTCGAGGCCACCATGGTCGCAGCCGATCGCGATCCGGCGAGGCGAAACCACAACGGGCTTGACCGCGGCGGCAGCCGAGGCCGCGGGGGTCTCGGGGCCGAGCGCGCGTTCCACCGCCTCACTCACAAGACGGCGGACATCGGATTCGCTGGGTGGGCGCATGAGCCGCGGAGTCTAACGGGCCGCTGTCGTGGAGTCGAGCGGGCGCGGCGCGGGTGAGACGCTGACGCCAAGCAGCGCGAGCCCGCCGCGGCGCGCTTGAGGATTCACAAGCCCCGAACGGCTCCCGAGCCCCAAAGTTGGGTACACTTTCCCATCGTGGCCACACCCTGCCCTCCGGCAGCTCCCCGCGCCGGCACGGCATCCCCCTTCGAGGAGTCCCGCGTGAAGCTGATCCGCGTCGTTCTCGTCTCGCTGTGCTCGCTGCTGGCGCTGTCCGCACTGGCCGTTTCGGTGCGCGCCGAGACGCTCTCGGATAGCACCGAGAGCAGGCGTTTCGCGCTGCCCAACGGGTTACAAGTGCGCACGCGCCACATCCCGAACGCGAAGGGCATTGCCATCACGGTCGCGTATCGGGCGGGCAGCGGGTACGAACCCGCGGGGCGCGAGGGCGCCAGCGAGCTGCTGTCCGAGTTGGCGTTCACCGCGCCGGCGGGCGACATCCCCGAGCGAACCCAGGACGAGATGGGCTCATTGCGCCCGCTGGGCTGGGGCGTACGCACCAACCAGCAACTCGCGCTGCTCACCGAAGTCGCGACGCGCGACCAATTCCCGGGCGTGCTGCGCCAGGTGGCCACGCGCATGCGCGGCGTGCAGATCACCGAGGCTGCGCTCAAGCAGGCGCTGGTCAGTACGCGGCGCGAGCTGGGCACGCGCTACTTCGGCGCGCCCGACCTGGCGCTGTACTACCGTTCGGCCGATCTGGCGCATGGGATGAGCGACGAGCGCATCCTGCGACGCGCCTCGGGCAAAGGGCTCGATGGCGTGAGCGCCAAGGAGGTGACCGCGCTGATGCGTCGCCTGTATGCCCCGGCCAACGGCGTGCTCACGCTGGTCGGCGACCTCTCGGGCGTCGATATCCAACAGTTGGTCACAAGTGAGTTCGGCACCATTCCCGCGGGAGCCGCCGCCGCGGAGCCGCCCGTGTCCAGCTTCCGCCCCGGCAAGCGCACCATGCCATGGAAGGGGCTCGCCCAGCCGGTCGGAGTGCTGCTGGTGCAGGCACCGGCGCTCACCGACTCCCTCCACCCTTCGTTCTTCCTGACCACGCTGGTCACGGCTGCCGGGTTGCCCAAGTCCTGGGGACCGCCAACGCCGCCGCTCAGTTCGCGCTTCCAGTACTCGTTGTTCGATGACGCCGAGTTGGTGCGGTTCTATCCGCTGGTGGCCCCCGGCACCACCGATCCACAGGCGATGGGCGAGGAGTTCTCGTTCCGCCTGGACGAACTGGCTGCGGTTTCGGTCGGCGCGGAGCAGTTGGACCTCGTGCGCTCGAGTGTGGCGTGGATGTTGGGCGCCCCGCTGACGCCCGAGTTGCTGCGCCGATCGCGCGCCGAGTCGGGACCGCTGTCCACGCTGGGCATCAGCATGGCGTCCCGTGCGCTCTGGCAGGGCGATCCGTTCTGGGACGCGTACCTGCTCCGCTTCCAATCGCAGCGCTACGGGCATTCCAGTTTCTACCCGCGCATGGACCAGCCCGAGCACCAGTTCAAGCTGCTGTTGAGCGGCGGCCAGTAGCGGCCCCAGCGTCACTCGTGCAGCACCACGGCGCGAGTGGTGGTGGGATTTCCCGGCTGAGACAGGCGGAGCCAGTAGATTCCCGGCGCGGACCGAGCACGCGCCGCCCAGTCGATCTCATGCACGCCCGCCCCGTAGGCATCCAGCGCCATCCCCTGCACCAGCCGACCGCGCACATCCCACAACTCGAGCCTCGCACCCGGCGCAGCCGTGAGCGTGACGCTCACCCAGAATCGTCCCCGTGAGGGATTCGGGCGTGGGGCGGACAGGTGAAGCCCGGGCGCGGGAACATCCACCCAAGCCTCCCCTGCCAGCACGGTCCCGGTCAGGGCCGAGCGGAGCCGATAGCCGAGCCGTCCACCGCTGGGCACTGCGCGGTCCACGAAGCTCACCGCTCCGGTGCCATCCTGG
>JANLOU010000504.1:0-2046 GCA_031366735.1 Candidatus Eiseniibacteriota bacterium | reverse complement strand
CTTGATCAGGGGATACTCCTTGCCGTCCTCCCACTTGATCGTTTCCTTGCTGCCCAGGGTCGAGCGGGTCAGCATGGAGAAATCGGAGGTGACGTCCTGGAACACGACGTCGTGGTACTTGGGGTGGGCATCGGCTTTCATGGGGAATCCTGCGGTATGTCAGCGGGGCGTTGCGGCGGAAAAGACACCCATTGTAGCCGTCCGGGCCAAGCCGGCGCAACTCAGGGTCCGCGCAGCTCAACCCGCGGGCACGCCCAGGGCCGAACGGATCCTGGACTCGAAGGCCGGCTGGTCGACGGACAGGTGGATGCGGGCGTTGGCCCCCTGTCCGCCACGTTGGGCCCAGTCCACGACTGTCGCGCCACGCGTGAGACGGCCCTCGGTTTCCACGGCCACGTGTCGCGCCTCGGAATGCAGGCTGCTGCCGGGTTGCAGCGCCACGGCCATGGCAAGGGCGTCGGCCGAGTGCCACAGGTCGCCGCGCCGGTCGCCGGCCCAGGCCCGGGTCTTGCGCGAGATCGCGTCGTAGAAGCGCGCCCGCGCGTCGCCGGTCGCCAGCCAGGCCTCGAAGCCCGCGTGCGAAAAACCGTGCCGCAGCACCGCCTCCCAGTCCACGATCTCGAACGCCGGAAAGGCCTCGAACACCACGCGCGCCGCTTCGGGGTCGAAGCCGATGTTGAACTCGGCCGCCACCGTGGTATTGCCCCGCCCCGTCACCGCGCCGCCCATCACCACCAGGCGCGCGATCAGCGACGGCAGGGCAGGCTCGAGCCGCACGGCCAGGGCAAGGTTGGTCAGCGGGCCAAGCGCGACCAGGCACAGCTTGCCGCGCTGCTCGCGCGCGTGGCGGATGATCGCCAGCGCCGCGTGCTCGTGCTCGGCGGCGCGCTGCGCCGGCGCGTAGCCGATATCGCCGAAGCCGTCATCGCCGTGCACGAACGCCGCATCCTCGGCCGCATGCACCAGTGGCACCGGGCAGCCCGCGTGCACCGGCACGTCGGTGCCAATCACCTCGCACAGCTTCAGCGCGTTGGCGACCGTGTGCGTGAGGCCGACATTGCCGGCGGCAATGGTCAGCGCGACCACGCGGTGCGTCGGATCATCGAACGCCATCAGCAGGGCCAGCGCGTCGTCCACGCCGGGGTCGGTGTCGATCAGCAGGGGGATGGTTTCGGCCATGGGGTCCTCGGTGGATGAGTTTGCGCGGGGACTCAGGCGCCGGCAAACCGCGATGCGCTGCCGATCCAGCGCGCGACGATGCGGTCCGCCAGTTCCGGCTCGTCCGACAGCATGTGGTCCGCGGCACGCTGCACCGCCGGCAGCAGGCGCGCATCGCGCACCAGGTCGGCGACGCGGAAGCTGGCAAGGCCTGTCTGGCGCGTGCCGAGCAGTTCGCCAGGCCCGCGCAGTTCCAGGTCCTTCTCGGCGATCAGGAAGCCGTCGGTGGTCTGGCGCATCACCTCGATGCGCTGCCGCGCCATCTGCGACAGCGGCGCGCGGTACATCAGCACGCAGCTGGAGGCCTGGGCACCGCGGCCGACCCGTCCGCGCAGCTGGTGCAATTGCGCCAGTCCCAGCCGCTCCGCGTTCTCGATCACCATCAGGCTCGCGTTGGGCACGTCCACGCCGACTTCGATCACCGTGGTCGCCACCAGCACCTGCAACTCGCCGGCAGTGAAACGCGCCATCACCGCGGCTTTCTCGGCCGGCTTCATGCGTCCGTGCAGCAGCCCGACCTGCAGCCCCGGCAGCGCGGCACCGAGCGCCTCGTAGGTCGTCTGCGCGGCCTGCGCATCGATCTTCATCGCGCCTGGTCCATCGGGCTCGCTTTCATCGATCAGCGTGCAGACCCAATACACCTGGCGGCCCTCGGCGCAGGCCAGGCGGATGCGCTCGACAACTTCATCGCGCCGGCTGCCGGCGACCGCCACCGTGGTGACTGGCGTGCGGCCGGGCGGCATCTCGTCGATCACCGACACGTCGAGATCCGCATAGGCGGACATCGCAAGCGTGCGCGGGATCGGGGTTGCCGTGAGCACGAGTTGA
>JANLOU010000502.1:0-1526 GCA_031366735.1 Candidatus Eiseniibacteriota bacterium | reverse complement strand
TCATCCGTGTGCTCGCCGAGGCTGGGCGCATGGCGCCGGACGCTGGCGGGCGTCCTCGAGAAGTGCACGGGCAGGCCAGCCTGGATCAGCGTTCCTTCGGTCGGGTGCTCCACACGCTGCCAGAAGCCCAGGGCGTTCAGGTGCGGGTCGTCCAGCAGCTCGTCCAGTGACTTGACCGGGGCAAAGGGGATGTCGGCCTCGTCCAGCAGCGCCAGCCATTCGGCGGTGCTCTTGCGCGCCAGGATCTCCTCGACATATGCGTAGAGATCCGGAAAGTGCCGGCTGCGCGCGGGGGGCGTGCTGTAACGCGCATCGGCCGCCAAAGCGGGCTCGCCCGCCAATTCGAAGAAGCGCTTCCACTGGCCATCGGTGTAGGGAACGACCCCGATGTAGCCATCGAGCGTGCGAAACGGGCGGCGGAATTCATTGAGCAGGCGCGCGTAGCCCGTGTTCCCTTCCGGCGGCAGGTAGCTCTTGCCCGCCAGGTGCTCCACTGCCAGGAACGACACCATGCATTCGAACATGGGCACCTCGATGGCCTGGCCGCTGCCGCTCTTCTCGCGCTCGTAGAGCGCGGAGGTGATTGCGTTGGCGACGTAAAGCCCTACCACCTTGTCGGCGACCACCGTCTTGACGTACTCCGGAGCGGTTGCGCCGGCATTGCCCTGAAGCCATGCGACGCCAGAGGCCGCCTGGATGGTGTCGTCCACCGCGGCGCGGCCAGCGTACGGACCGCGCTCGGAATAACCGTAGCAGGTGCAGTGGATGAGGCGCGGGAAGCGCGCCGTCAACGCATTGGCGTCGAGCCCCAGCCTGCGCAGCGCCGGCGCGCGCATGTTCGAGACGAACACGTCCGCCGTTTCCAGCAGCGTCATTAGGTCGCCCCGACCGACTTCGGACTTGGCGTCCAGAACCACGCTGCGCTTGTTGCGGTTCAAGTTGAGGTAGGCATGGCTCATTCCGTGGTGGCGCTGCGGAGTCACATGGCGGAACACGTCCCCTTCGGCGGATTCGACCTTGATCACGTCGGCGCCGTAGTCGCCCAGCAGCTGCGTGGCCATCGGACCCATGCCGACCGCTGTCAGGTCGATCACACGCACGCCAGCGAGGGGACCGGTCGTCATTCGCGCTCTTCCAGCATTTCTTCCAGCATAAAAACGCTCCGTCGTTCGTTCCGCCAAGCCGCCAGACGCGACCATACTGGAGTCCGCCGCGTTGCGCGAATCCAGATCCACGTTACAGGAGACACTATCTTGCGCCTTTCCACTCGCCTGACCCTGATCGCGGGGCTCGCCGCTACCCTTGCGTCCGCTGGCGTCGCGGCCCAAAGTTGGCCGACCAGGCCGATCCGCCTCATCGTGCCTTTTTCCGCCGGCGGCGCCTCCGATGTGCTGACGCGCGCTTTGGCCGAGAAGCTGCAAGGCCGACTCGGGCAGAACTTTGTCGTCGACAACCGCACCGGCGCAGGCGGCAATATTGGCATGCAAGCCGTGCGAGGCGCACCCGCGGACGGCTACACGATTGCC
>JANLOU010000473.1:0-2020 GCA_031366735.1 Candidatus Eiseniibacteriota bacterium | reverse complement strand
GCAGCGCGAGCCTGGTCGACCAGCTTCTGCTGATCGGGCTTGGCACCTGCGAGGGGCTGCGAGTTGCTCTGGCGAAAGCCCGTGAACGCCTGCCACACGAGCAGCGCGATCACGAGCCCACCCACCACCATCCACAACTGCTGCGACATGGCATCCTGCCCCGCGCGCGGCGCCCGCGCGCGAATGGGCCGAACCCGCCGCAGCTCGAACTCGCTGGGAGCGACGCTGGTTGGCGAGGAATCGGGCAGCGCGGGCGGTGACTGGTCCGGGGACTCGACCAGGGGCTCGGGCGAGGCGATCCCATGCAACGGGAAGTTGCACTTGGCGCACGACTCGGCGTTCGCGTCATTCATGTGCCCGCAATCGGGGCACGGGTTCGGCGTGGGCATGTTCCTCCGGGAAGCAGCCATGAGCGTGGCGAGCGGGCGACCTTGGCGGAAGGCTAGCGGAGGGATGGCGAGGGGAACAAGTGCGGGGGATACTGTGGCGGAGAATGGAACGGGGCGGCCTCACATCGAGGTCGCCCCGCACTGGCTTCATGTTGACAGAGAACTCAGGGCACGAACACGAGATGCCGCTGCGCCCTGAACTCCCCGGCGATCATGCGGCAAAGGTACACGCCTGCCGACGCGCGCACGCCGCGTGAGTTCCTGCCATCCCACGCGCGGGAACCGCACCGGCAGGTCCTGGGACTCCGCTTCGCCCGCTCGTGCCGAACCGGTCGCCTTGGAGTTCATCGGATACTCGCCATCCACTTCGAGGAACCAGTCGCGTACCAATCCCTCTGCCGCAGGCGTCGGGGTGAAGTCGGCGAGCAGATGCTCTCCTCCGACCAGATCCAGGCCACCCGCAGAGAGCGTGGCGAGAACATCCTCACCTGCAGTGTTCGTGGCGGCCCCCGCAGTGGACCGCGTGACGGTGCCTGCCTCCGGTGTGGGCGGGAGCGACCCGATACTGTGCAGGGTGTGCGCCCCGTGAAACACCAGCCGTACATGCGATGCCGGCAGGATCTCGACCACCGCATCGGATGCGAGCGCGCGAGGATGCACGCGGCCTGCGCTCACCCACTGCCCAGCCACCGACGCCTGCACCTCGATCCCCGTGTGCTCGGGATCGGTCAGGAGCTTGGCCCCACTGCTCCGCAGATAGAGTCGCCACGGCGTCGCCGCGCCAAAACCGATATCGACAATGCTGCCTGCGGGCAGTTCGACGGCGCCCTCCGCTGCGAGCAATGCAGTGAGGTCAGCGCCCTCGCTCGTACTCACCTGCGATGCAGGGGAGCGCGTCGCGGTGACGAACCCCTCCGCCGTGGGCAACACCCCCTCCCCTTCGGCGTGGTCCACCGCCATCAGCCGCGTGTCGTGGATGCGCAGGCGCCCCATCCCGGTGCGACTCACGCGGACCCGAGCGGTCTCGCCATCCCACACCGGCCCATGCGGCAGCAGGATGCGATCGGTGCGGACCTCGCCCGGCGGGATGTTGGCGAACAGCGTGTTAAGTTATGGACGCCTTCGTCGCACCATAGCTAGACTCATGTGATGCGACGTACCTTGCTCCATGCATCCACGCTAGTTGCGATTCTCACCCTGAGCATCTTGCCGAAGTCCGTCCGGGCGGAGTGGCCTACGGCGGGCGTGAAGGTGAGCTCGCTCAGATCTCAACGTGCCCCGCTTCCGGTCCCGGCCTCGGGTGGTGGCGTGTTCATCAGCCTGCTTGATGAATCGAACTACAACCAGAACTCGTACGATTGCAGGGTTCAGTGCTTGACCGCCGCGGGAGGCGTTGCCCCCGGCTGGCCCGCCGCCGGGATACCAGTTGCGCAGAGAGACTGGATCGACGTGGCGCAACTCGGCTGCCTGAACGCCGACGGCAGCCTGACGCTCCCCTTCATTTCCGACGTACTCAACCGAATCTATGTCGGTCGATACAGGCAGGATGGGACGATTGTCCCCGGCTGGAATCCCGGATCATTCCAGGTCGCCCCCGGAGTGAGCGTGCAGGACATCGCTTCGGCATTCCC
>JANLOU010000375.1:0-14087 GCA_031366735.1 Candidatus Eiseniibacteriota bacterium | reverse complement strand
TGCGCCACCAATCGCGCGCTGGCATCGAACACCGCGCACGAATGATCCAGCCGCTCGGTGATGTTGGGTGAGTGCGCCGAGCGCATGAGCGTGGTGCCCATCTCCTCGGCCACGGCGGTGAACCAGCCCTGATAGAGCGCCAGCGCGACGCCGTCCAGGCGTTGCGCTGGGGCGCTGCGCGCGCTCACGGGCGCCCTGCCGGCGTCACGACCACGGCGGCGCGGCGATGCACGCGCGCCACCCAACCGCTTGGCACCCACAGCGTCGCGCCAGGGTCGAGCACCACGGCTGGACCCGTGAGCTTCGTCCCGCGCACAAGGGAGTCGCGCTGCCACACGGCCGCCTCGCGCCAGCGGCCCTGCTCGTACACGCGCGTGCGAGTGGCGGCCAGCCGCTTGCGCGGCGCGCGCGCAAGCGCCGCGGGCGGCAGCGCGGCGGGCAACGCCCCACGCATCTCGAGCGTGACCACCTGCACCTCGCGCGCGGCATCCGAGAACCCGAAGCGACGGGCGTGCACACGGTGGAATCGCTCGCCCAGCGTGGCCAGTGGCCATGCTGCCAGCGACAGTTCGTGAGCCTGGCCTCGGTAACGCACTTCGGCCCAGGCTTCCAACTGCACGCGAGGGCGCTCGTGAACGGCGAAGCGTCCGAGCACCTCGCGTTCCAGATTCTGCAGCGTGCCCGCGAGCGAGACGGAATCGCGCGCATCGCGGAGCACGGTGCGGCTGCGCTCGCGACGCGAGCCACCTTGCAATGCCCCCAGCGCGCACAGCACTCCCGCGTGCCTGGGCCACACCACGGCGCGCATCCCCAGCGCCGCCGCCAACTCGCATGCGTGCAGCCCACCCGCACCCCCATAGGCCACGAGTGCCGCGCGGCGCGGGTCCTCGCCACGCTCCACCGACACCTTGCGCAGCGCCGCTTCCATGCGCGCATCGGCAACGCGCTGCACTCCCTGGGCAGCCTGCGCGGCATCGCGCAGTCCCAACTGCCGCGCCAGCGCTGCGAGCGCGCGTTCGGCGCGATCGCGATGCAGCGCCAGGGCGCCCTCGGCGAGCGAGTCGCCCGGCAGCCGCCCCAGTACCACCATCGCGTCGGTCACGGTTGCGGGACCTCCGCGTCCGTAGCAAGCCGGACCAGGATCCGCGCCCGCGCTCTCGGGGCCAACGCACAACAGGCCCCCGGCATCGAGCCGCGCGATCGAACCTCCACCCGCGCCCACCGTGTGCACATCCAGCGTTGGCAACAGCACGGGCACGCCGGCGACCTCTCGTCCGCGCCGGCGCGGCAGGCCATCCTCACCCCCGTCGCCGCCGCCCAACAGCGCGCAATCCGTACTCGTCCCGCCTACATCCAAGCTGAGCGCCACGGCAAAGCCGCATTCGCGAGCCGCATGGAGCGCCGCGCGCAGTCCCGCCGCGGGGCCGGACAGGAGTTGCCGAATGGGCTCACGCGCCGCTTGCGCCGCGGGCGCGGTGCCGCCGTGCGAGAGCACGACTTCGATGGGCCAGCGATCGGCCGCCGCGATCGCACCCAGATAGCTGCCTACGCGCGGCTGCAGCGCCGCATTGGCCACCGTGGTGGCGAAGCGTTCGTATTCGCGGATCTCCGGCACCAACTCGCTCGAGACACTCACCGGAACACCCAGCAGCGCGAGCGCCCGCGCCAGGCGGCGTTCGTGTTGCGGATGCGCCCACGCGTGCAGCAGACCCACGGCGATCGCTTCGGGCCGGGTGGCGCGGACGCGCTTGACGACGCGTGCCACCTCGGCATCCGTGAGTGCGATGCGCACCGCGCCGCCCGCGGCGATGCGCTCGCGCACACCAATGCGCCGCTGCGAGGGCACGAGCGGCGGCACGCGATGCGGCACCAGGGCGTAGAGGTCGGGCCGATCCTGCCGACCGATCTCGAGCAGGTCCTCGAATCCCTCCGTGGTGACGAAAGTGACCCGCGCGAGTTTGCGCTCGAGCAGCGCATTCGTGGCGACGGTGGAACCATGGCGCACCGCGGTTCCCGCACCGGCCCCTGCGCGCGCGAGTCCTGCGAGCACGGCGACCTGGGGCGCACTCGGTGTGCTCGGCACCTTGAACGCACGACGCGTGCGCCCGACCTGCACCACGACATCGGTGAAGGTGCCGCCGGTGTCCACGCCCACCGCATCGGCGCCGGGCACTGCCCCGAGCCGGGCGCGTTCAGTCCTGGGCGCCACGCTTCCTCCACAGGTCGAGGGCGAGTGCGGCGAGCACCGCGCCCGCAGCCGCCCACAACACCCAACCCGGAATCTTGAATGCGTGCCCGATCAACGCCAGCACATAGTAATAGGGCAACGAGCCGAGCAGCACCGCGAGCAGGTAACGCGCAATCGGGTAGCCGACCGCGGCAGCGACCAGTTTGAGCGGTGCGTCCGGCAGGGGCGTGGCACGCGCCACCACCAACGCGAGGAACGATGCACTGGGGTATTGCAGCAGCGTCGCCTCGAGCTTGGCGCGCGAAGGCAGGAATCGCTGCATCCACGGGCGCTCATGGCGCAGCATCCAGCGGAATGCGAGCAACTGCAGTGCGCTGCCGGCGGCGCTCGCCGCGCCACCCGCGAGCGCGATGTGCCACGGCTCATGCTGGGCGGCGCGCGTGAGCAGCAGCGGCGTGGTGAACGCCCCGGTCGTTGCGCCATCCAGGAAGAGCAGCAGGCACAGGCCCAGCAGCGAGTCGCCCAAGTTGGTCTCCGGTCCCATCCACGCGGACGCCGAGGCGCATCCGTGCGCGCGCGCGACAGTGACCGAGAGAGCGGTGGGCCGCAAGCGACGGCCCGGACTGGAGCAGTCCGGGCCGTCGCGTTCCTACCGATGCTTCACTGATTCCATGGCGTCGTAGGCGGGGGTGGCGCGAACGACGCAGGGTCCGACGGCGGCGCAGGCGGAGCCGGTGGCGGTGGTGGTGGATCAGCAGCCGGCGGCGGCGGTGGCATGTCGCCACGCCTCTGACCCGGCATGTTGGGTCGGGCGCGATTCCACCAGTCCTGCACCGTTCGGCGCAGGTACTCCGACCGGACGAGCGCGCCGGCGCCGAGCGTTGCAAGCAATACGGTGAGTGCTCCGGCCACGAACTTCATGAACCCGCCCACGAAACCGAACATGGGCAGGATGTGGAACATGCTCCCCACCACGCGCACGCCGACCACGGCGACCACGCCCCAGATGGCGGCCTGCACCAATGTTGCGCTGGAGCCCTTGAAACGCTGGTGCAGCTCACCCCCGAGCAGGGCGTATCCCACGACGGTGCCCCAGACGGCTGCGACCACGAAGAACGCCACATAGCCCACCACCACGGCGGCAGCCAGTGGGATGCCGATGATGGTGATGCACAGCAACGCGATCACCAATGCCAACGCGATGACCGACGGGATGATCAGCGCCCAGAGCGCCAGTCCGATCACGAAACTGGTGCCCGCTTCCCGTCGGATGGTGCCGAGGGCCTCCTGCGTGCGGCCCGGAGCCAGCTTCACGATCAACCACGCCAGACCCATCCACAGCAGGAGCTTGAAGAGTTGGGCCGCCACCTCGAAGCCGGTGCCGACCGCGGCGAGCATGGGCAGGAACAGCTTACCGCCCGGCATCCTGGGCGCCGCCGTCACGCGCTGGCCGCCCACCGTTGCACCCGGCTTCTCGCGCAGCGTGCCGCCCATACACACCACATCGCCGTCCACGCGCGCATGTGAGCCCAGGCTGACATCGCCGCCCATCGCGGTGACACTGCCCGTCACGCGGCCGGAGACGCGCACATCACCGCCGATGCTGACGACATCGCCCTGCACTTCTTGATCCGCTTCCACGGTGATGTCGCTGCCGAAGCGCACGATCTCGCCCGTCGTCGAGCGGGGTGGCCGGGGCGGCTCGAGCGCGGCAAGGGAATCCATCGCGTCTGCACCCGCATCGGGCGTCTCGCCCGAGGCGAGCAGCGTGTCGTCGATCGGCACCCCGACGGCAGCGCCCCGGACCGAGGTCTGAATCTGATGGCGCAACCGGATCCGGGCAGCGTCCACCTCGCGCCGGGCTTCCTCGCGCATGCGGCGCGCATCCGCCTTGGCAGCCTCGGTGGCGGTCGCAACACTCTCGGGAGGCACCGGGCGAAAGGTCATGCTGCTCTGCGCCGAGGCGCTTGCGCCGAATGTTCCCGCGGCGAGCATCGCCGCCAACGCCCACGTGATGAGTCGTCCTGCTCGCATGGTCATCTCCCTCCGCTCGTCACGGTGATATCACCCGAGGCACTGCGTATCTGGATGGGCGCGCCACCGCGCCCGTATCGACCGGTGAGACTCTGTCGCCCGGCGTGCTCGAGCGTCAATGGGACGCGGCAGTCGATCGACCCACTGGCGCTCGCGATGTCGAGCGCGGCATCCATCCCGCCCGCCAGGTCGATCCAGAGCTCCCCGCTGGTGCTCTCGATATGCCCGCGCTGCAACGGACCGCGCAGGCGGACACGGATATCGCCGCTGACCGAGGACAACTGCGCCGCAGCCGCAACGCCCTTGACCCGGACATCCCCGCTCACGGTTCTGATCGTCACGCCCTTGGGCGCATCCTCGATGAGGACATCACCACTGGCCGATTCGATCCGGACCGAGTCGGTGGCCTGCGTCACCACGACATCACCGCTCACGGTCGAGATCCCCAGCGCGTGCGCACCCTTCACCACCACATCGCCGCTGGTCGCTTCGATCGTCTGGCCGGCGAGGATGCCCTCGGTGGAGATATCCCCGCTCACCGTGCGCAGGCGCAGCACCACCCCGTCGGGGCAATCGGCCACCAATCGCACTTCCACGCGCGGCATGAGCCCGTGATTCCAATTGTCCGACTTGAGCATCTGCCAGAAATCGAGTTGGACGCGCATGTGCTTCGGATACTGGACGCGCAGCGCGTAGCGATCGCCCTCGCGCCCGGTCTGCACGGTGGTCTGGCGGGCAAGGTCCCTGGCCTTCTGGGCAGTCTCGGCGCGACAGATCTTGTAGGCGTTCAGGTGCAGTTGGCCATCGGGGCTGCGGCGGACCTGGATGACGCCCCGGGCGTTGTCCAGCTCGAGCACCCGGATACCGGCAGCCGGGATCGTCAGCTCGCTGCGTTCCGTGTAGGGCTCGCGGGCCAGGGCTGGACCTGCCAGCGCCAGCAGTGTGCCGGCAAGGGTCAGCGCAAGGGAACGGGAATCGGCTTTCATACGGGTGCCCTCCTCAGGTCGTGTGATGGGCTACGCGTCCGGAGGGCTCTGGGTTGCATCCGCAGGGGTCCGTGAGGGACCTGGAGGGCAAAAACTGAGGGGGAGCCGCGTTTCCGCAGCTCCCCCCCGAAGCAACAGCACGGTTCGACGTCAGTGGGACATCGTCGAATCGGTCGACATGGAGGTCGAGTCAGACATGGTGCTGTCGGACGTGGTCTCGGTCGTCGTCGTCGTCGTGGTCGTCGTGGTCTCGGTGGCAGCAGGAGTCTCCTCCTTCTTACCACAACCCACCAGAGCAGCCAGCGCGAGGGTCAGCGCCATCAGGGCGAGAAGCTTTCGCATCGTTTTCAATTTCACCTCCTCCCAATCTCGCCGCGCCAGCATTTGCCAGCGACGGCCTTATTTTGCTGTGATTCCAGTTGATGGAGTGCCATGAAAAAACACCACTGTTCGAAGCGGTGTCGGGCCGGCAGCATCCATGCGCATATTCGAGGGTGTCATGATGCGGCCAGCACACGCCAGGACCTGGCAAGGAGGCGTGTGCCCCAAAGCGAACTGCAGGCTAGGGGCGTCCCCGGTCGTTGTCAAATGGAATGTTGGCATATCCGGCCCGGCCGCAAGTGCCCAACCCCATGACCTCACACATCTTGGAGCGATTGCTCCAGATCCGCCCGAAGATCTGTCAGGTCCTCGATGCCCACCGAGAGCCGCAGGAGGCCATCGGCGAAGCCCTGCTGGAGTCGAACCTCACGCGGCACCGAGGCGTGCGTCATCGAGGCGGGGTGGCAGACCAGACTCTCGACACCGCCCAGGCTTTCGGCCCGGGTGAAGAGCTGGAAACGATCGAACACCCGCTTGCCCGCGGCCAGCGAACCATCGCCGGGGATGAACGAGATCATGCCGCCGAAGCCCGAGGCCTGGCGCTTGGCCAGTCCGTGCTGGGGATGCGAGGGCAGGCCGGGGTAGAACACCCGCGAGACCCGGGGGTGTTGCGCCAGGAAGCCGGCAAGATCGCCCGCGTTGGTCTCGTGCGCCTGCATGCGCACGGCGAGCGTCTTGGTGCCGCGCAGACACAGGAAGCAGTCCATGGGGCCCGGCACCGCGCCGGCGGCGTTCTGCAGGAAGCGGATCTGCTCGGCGAGCGGCTCATCGCTCGTGATCAGCACGCCACCCACCATGTCACTGTGCCCATTGAGGTATTTGGTCACCGAGTGCATCACCACATCGGCGCCCAGCTCGAGTGGGCGCTGGAAGTAGGGCGTGAGGAAGGTGTTGTCGACCACCACCTTGATGCCCCGTTTGTGGGCCCGCTCGCTGATGGCGGCGATGTCGGCCAGTTGCATGAGTGGATTGGTGGGCGATTCCAGCCACACCATCCGGGTGTTGGGCTGGAAGGCGGCCTCGACCCCGGCCGGATCGGTGCAATCCACGAAAGTGAACTGCAGCCCGTGGCGCTTCCAGATCTTCTCGAACAGCCGATAGGTCCCGCCATAGGTGTTGTCGCCGCAGACCACATGGTCCCCCGCCGAGAGCACCTGCATGAGCGTGTTCGTGGCCGCAAGCCCCGAGCCGAAGCAGAACCCATGCGCCCCACTCTCGAGCGCTGCGAGGTTGCGCTCCAGCGCGAAACGCGTGGCGTTGTGCGTGCGCGCGTACTCGTAGCCCTTGTGCTCGCCAAGCGCTTCCTGAGCGTAGGTGCTGGTCTGGTAGATCGGCGTCATGACCGCGCCGGTCATGGGATCCGGGGACTGGCCGGCGTGGATCGCCTTGGTGCTGAAGCCCGACTTGGGGCCGATGCTGGAGTGACCGCCCATCAGATGCCTCCCGAGATGAACTGCAGCATGTCGAAGCGTGTGAGGATGCCGCTCACGACGCCATTGGCGCGCACGAGCACGGCGGAGTTGCGCGAGGCGAGCAGCTTGACCACGACATCGGCAGGATCGTCGGAACCCACGACCGGCAGCGGCGGTCCCATGATCGAATCGAGCGGGCGATCGAGGGCGCCATGGTCGGCCAGCGCCGTCTTGAGCACATCCCCTTCCTCGAGCGTGCCCACCACCTCGGTGCCGCGGAATACGGGCAACTGCGACACGCCGAACTGCTCGATCAGCGAGAGCGCCTTCTTCAACGGCTCGCCCGCCTGCACGGAAATGAGCGTGCGCACATTCGCGGCCTTGCTGCCCAGGAGCGCGCCGGCGTGGGTCGAGGTGGGATCGAGCAGGTGATTGTCGCGCATCCACTCGTCGTTGTGCACTTTCGAAAGGTAGCGCTCGCCCGTATCGGTGAGCAGCACCACCACGAGGTCATCGGGCTTGCATGCGCGCGCCACTTCGAGCGCCACCCAGGTCGCCATGCCCGAGGAGCCCCCCACGAAGATGGCGTCCTGGCGCGCCATGCGGCGTGCCATATTGAGGCCGTCGTGATCGGTGCAGCTGAGCACGCGATCCACCATGTCGAAGTCGAGCGCCGTGGGGATGAAGTCCTCGCCCACGCCTTCGATCTTGTAGGTATGGGCCTCCGACATCTGCCCCGTCTCCTTGTAGTGCTTGAGGATCGAGCCCACCGGGTCGGCGCCGATCACCTGGATCCTGGGATTCTGCTCCTTGAGAAAACGGCCCGTGCCACTGATCGTGCCACCCGTCCCGATGCCCGCGACGAAGTGCGTGATCCTGCCGGCCGTCTGCTTCCAGAGCTCGGGACCCGTGGTGCGGTAGTGCGCCTCGGGGTTCGAGGGGTTGTGGTACTGGTTCATCAGCACCGCGCCCGGGCGCTCACTCGAGATCCGCTTGGCGACCGAGTAATAGGATTCCGGGTGCTCGGGCTCGACCGCCGTGGGGCTGAGGAACACCTCCGCCCCGAACGCCTTGAGCAGATTGACCTTCTCGCTCGAGACCTTATCGGGCATGCAGAACGCGGCGCGGTAGCCGCGCACCGCCGCCACCATGGCGAGTCCCAGGCCGGTGTTGCCCGAGGTGCACTCGACAATGGTGCCACCCGGCTTGAGGCGGCCCGACTTCTCGGCGTCCTCGACCATGGCCAGACCGATGCGGTCCTTGACGCTCCCGCCGGGGTTGAAGAACTCGGCTTTCGCCAGCACCGGGCAGGGCAGCCCCTTGGCAACCTCGCGCAATCGGACCAGTGGGGTGTTGCCAACCGTATCGAGGATGGATTCGAAGTACTGCACGCCTTCGAGGGTCTTGGGATCCACGGGGGTCGCTCCAGAGCAGGTGGGATGGCGAATGATCGGCCGGCGCGCCCCGCGAGGAGACTCATGCGGGGCCGCATGCTCTGGGCCGCATGCAGGTTAGGCGGGCGCGCGAAGAGGCGTCAAGCGCGCGGCCCCCGGCTGTGGTGCGTCATGCACAAGGCCCACGACTCGGGAAGCGAGTCATGGGCCTTGCGGGTGGGTGCGACGGGGGCGGTCAGTGGCCGCTGGTGCCCATCATCTTCTTGTTGGGGTTCACAGGAAGCGGCGGCATGTTCGCCGGCACCTTGTGCAGGATGTGCGGCTCGTAGACCGCGAAGTTGAAGGTGGGGCTGTTGGAGGGGTTATGACATGTCACGCAAGTGGCCTCGGTGATCCGTCGCGCAGCCGTGGGGAACGCCTCGTGCTGGGTGCCCATGCCGTGGCAGTTCTCGCACTGCACATCCCCCAGCCGCGTGGCATCATCGCTCGTCTTGAAGCCGCCCGCCTGCTTATAGCCCACCACATGGCAGGTGACGCACTCCGGATTCGCGTCTTTCTTCACCTCGACCAGCGTCTCCCACGCCCGCGCGTGAGCGGTGGTCTTGTACTGGGCCAACTCGGGCTGATGGCAGCGCCCACAGATCTCGGCGCCCATGTAATGGTCCACCGAGGCTTCCGCCTCACTCGACTCGGGCGTCACGGACTGAGCCGCCGCCTTCTTCTTCTCTTCCTGGCGCAGCTTCTCGTTGAACGCATCCTCGAAGCTCTTGACGAGCGAGAGGATCTCGGGCTTCTCGCCCACTTCGGGGCCCAGCAGGAAGGTGTCATTCTCGCCCGTCGCCATCTTGCGACCCGCGTCCAGCGACACGATGGTGCGGCCGATGTACTGGCCCTGCTCGCCGCCATAGCAGGCGACGGTGTTCTTGATCATGCGGCCCTTCTGGAGCAACGGCACATTGCGGCCGACCACGACCACATCGATGCCATCCACCGCCGTGACCAGATCCTCGGACTCCACTTTGCCCAACTGCGAGAGCAGCACGATGACTGTTGCGCCCTGCTTGCGCAGAGCATCGACCGTGCGCTTGGCCGCCGCCGTGGGCTCCTCGACCGTGAGCGAATCACGCGCCGGGCCCATATCGACCTTGTCGCTCGTCAGCCCGAAGATGCCGACCTTGACCGTGCCGACCTTCTTGATGACATACGGCGCGACCAGCGTCTTCTTGGTCTGCTTGTCCCAGAGGTTCGCGCAGACCACCTGCAGCCCGGAACTCTTGATATTGGCCAGCAGGAATCCCTTGCCGAATCGAAGCTCCTTGTCGGACATACCTGCAGCATCCGTACCCAGGAGCTTCATCGCCTGAAGCATGAACCACGCGGGATTCTGGTAGACCGCATCATTCTGCTCGGGGAAGAAACCACCGGCATCGACCACCAGAACCTGGCTGTACTGGGTCTTCACACTGTCCACGAAGCTCGCCCGCCGGGCGAAGCCACCTTTGGGAGTGTGTCAACCACAAGGGCTGGTCTTCCCCTTCACGTCCGTCGTGGAGAGGATGATCAGCTTGTTGGGCTCCTGAGTGGCCGGCTTGGCGGTGGCGCCCATGAGCAGCAGGACACTCACGACCGCCAGAACGGCAGCGGCGAGGATGCGCGTCGCGGTGGACTTCATGAGATGGCGAGGCTCCCTGGAAAGAGTCGGACCCGGCGCGGCCGGGCGGACAAAGACGGATTGAAGTCTAGAGAGCGGCGACCGGGTTGGTCAAGACAAGTGATTGTGCGGCTTGCCGCTGACAGCCCTCCCGCCCGGTATCGGCGGCATGCGGCGGGAACCCCACCCCCCGCTGGTCTCATGGCGTGACCGAGGCAGCGCCCGCCGGGCGCGCGGGCGCGTTCTTCACATACTGGTCGAACCACTCGATCGCGCGCGACCAGTAATCCAGCACCGTCTCGCGCGCGGCGGGGCCGTGATCCTCGTAAGGGTACTGGACCAACTCCACCGTGCGACCCAGGCCGTTCAGGGCCTCGTAGAGTCGGTCGGATTGGATCGGGTTCGTGCCCACATTGGTGTCGTCCTGATTGTGCACCAACAGCAGCGGCGCCTCGATGCGATCGGCGTACAGGAAGGGCGACATCTGCAGATAGGTGTCGCGCGCATCCCAGAGATTGCGCGTCTCGGCTTGGAATGTGAAGGGCGTGAGCGTGCGGTTGTAGGCCCCATCGCTGGCCAGTCCGGCGCGGAACAGGCGCGTGTGCGCCAGACAGTTCACCGCGGAGAACGCGCCGTAGGAGTGCCCTCCGACCGCGATCCGCTCGCGGTCGGTGAAGCCGCGGCGCACACATTCCTCGACGGCCGCCGTTGCGGACTTGCGCAACTCGGCGACATAGTCGTCATTCGTTCCCACGATTGCCAGCTCGGGCTTGATGACCGCGTAGCCCTGGGTGATCAGCACCTCGGGGTTGAGTGCGCTCTGCGAAGGAAACCGGTTGGGAGAGGTGCGATTCTCCGAGGCCGCAGCGGCCGAACGGAAGTCGTTGGGGTAGATCCAGAACAGCGTGGGCAACGGCTTGGCGGGAGTCCAGTCGGCCGGCAGCACGGCCTCCGCGTTCAGCGTGACCCCGTCCTCGCGTGTGAACTGGAACGGGATCCGCCGCGCGGCCGACAGCGCCGACATGGGGTTCTTGAACGCGGTGATGGCCTGCCCCTGCGCCCGCCCTGCATGGCGCAGGAAATAGTTCGGAGGTTCGCTCGCCGACTGGCGGAGCGTCACGAATCGGCGCGCATCGGGCGCGAGCAGCGAGGTGACATTCTCCAGATGCTGCGCATCGCTCTGGAACAGGCGCGCCGGCGCGCCTCCCTCGAGGCGACAGCGATCGAGGAACGGTCGTTGACCCTGCGGTCCGAATCCATCCCCCGAACGGTAGAATGCCGTGCCATCGGGCGTGGTCCACAACACCGTCGCATGGCGTTGATCGTGTGTGAGCGGCTGGCCGGGATCGTCATACACCCCTTCGCGGGAGCGCAGCACCAGCACCGTGGCTCGCCCGGACCTGGCGTCCAGCACCGACTGGCGTTCCAACCGCCGCGGCTCGTAGCTCTCGCGCATCAGGATGCGCGCGCCATCGGCCGTGAACACGAAGCCATCCACGGGGAACTCGGCGCGATGCACGCGACGCGGCGCGCCCGTGAACGGCGCATCCCAACGGTAGAGCCCGTCGCTCCCGGGCGGTGGCAGCGTGGTGTCACGCACCGCAGCCAGCGCCGATGCGCCGGGCGTGTCCTCCCACGAGCAGAACCACAGCGCGCTGCCATCGGGCGAGAACGCTGCCTCGCGCGGGCCGAGCGGCGCCACGCTGGCGATGGCGCTACGGTCATTGAGCGGCGATTCGCCCACACGGATCGTCGCACCCCCGTCGCGCGGCCAGAGCTCGGTCACGGTGGGCAATAACGAAGCAGGGAACCCCACCGGCGGGGGCGTCACGAATCGCGTGACGAGCCACCACTGTTCAGCGGGCGAAACGAGGAACTCCCCGAGCACGACCGGGGCGCCGATCGGCAAGACGATTCCGCTGTCCACCGCGACGCGCGCCAACTGGGTCGTCGCGAAGAACACGAAGCGCGCTTGATCCTCGGGAGTGCGCAGCACATCGCGCGAGGTGCGCTGCGGCGCCGCGCGCCCCGAACTCCTGCGCACGGCGGGGCCCTCGGGCACGCGCGACCCCGGGGCAGGGGGCACGGCGCCGGTGGGCACCAGGCGGGTCAGGATCGCATCGTCTGCGGCGGTCCACTCGAGCATCACCCGCGGTACTCCGTGCAAGCGCACGCCGGGCAATCGCCGCGCCGCGCCGGTCGCGGCCTCCACGATCCACAGCTCCGCGCCACCCGGTGCGTACAACGCACACGCCACGCGGTCCCCTCGGTGCGACCAGACCACGGGGCCGAGCCGAGCACCCGTGGGCAACTGTGCGCGCTGCGTCGCGCCAGTGGAGAGCGCATGGAAGGTCAGCCCGGGCGAGGCATTCTTGAGCGCCCCCCGGGTGGCGAACAGTCCCGTCAGGATCTCGTAGCCGGCCAACTTCTCGACGGGCTCCGCCAAGGTCTCGATCGGGATGAGCGAGCGCAGGTCGGGCTGGGCGATGCGCGCACCGTCGGGCGAAAGGTTGGGAGCAGTTCGGGGCAGGCGCGGCGCGGTGAGCAGGTCGCGCACGGCCGTGGGCGGCGTCTGGTAGACGGCGTTGGCGGCAAGGGCAGGAACCGCGGACAGCGCTGCGACAAGCAGGGTAGCGAGCAGGGGCCGAGAGCAGCGCATGCGAAAGCCTTTCCGCGCCAGATCGATCGCGCGCCCAGCACCCACGCCGCCGCGCTTCTGGCGATCCCTTGGAATGTAGCAGACGAAGTGCAGCGAGGCAGCGGGTTGGCTTCGCTGTGCCGCCCGCGTTACTGTCACGCTCCCATGCGCCCCTACGAAGCCCTGACCGAGACTGAATGGGTCGAGGTCGAACGCATCCACGACCTCATCGAGAAGGGTGAGTTCGAGGCGGCCCGGCTTTCGACCGATGGCATGCTGCGCAAGCGTCCCCGGCATCCGGACCTGCTCATCGTGGATGCGACGCTCTGCTTGGAGGAATCCGAGCCGGGGCTCGCGCTCGAATCGCTCAAGGGCGCCGAGCAATCCGCGGACCCCGCGCAGTTCTTCTACCTGCGCGCCGCGGCGGCGTACGATCTGGCGCGCTTCGCCGAGGCGCGCGCCGACATCGAGCAGGCGGGCGCGATCCGCAAGGCGTACCCGCCCGGGCTCGATCTGCTCTCGCGCGTGCTGGAACATCTGGGCGATCCCGAGGGGTCACGCAAAGTCGCCGAGGAGGCGCATGCGTTGGATCCCGAAGCGTTCCCCCTCCCGCTCGAGATGGAAGCCGCAGCGTTCGACCTGTTGGTCGAGCGCGCGGTGCAGGAGTTGCCGCCGAGGATCCGCCAGAAACTCGAGGAGATCCCGGTGTTGGTGCAGGACCTGCCGACGGTCGAGATGCTGACCGACGAGGAACCACCGCTCAGTCCGGATTCTCTGGGCATGTTCGTGGGTCGACACATCTTCACCTCGAGTTCGGAGGTGGGGCCCAGTGATCCGGGAGTGATCTTCCTGTTCCGGCTCAACCTGCTGCGCGACTGCACCGACCGCGAGGAGCTCGAGAACGAAGTGCGCATCACGGTGCAACACGAGGTGGGGCACCTGTTGGGACTCGACGAGGATGAGCTCGACGAGTGGGGATTGGCGTAGGCCTCTCCCCACCCGCCGCCGTGCCTACTGGATCACGACCTCACCCTTGAACATGTCCATCCCGCACGCGAAGTGCAGCGTGCCCGCCGCGTCGGTCGGCAGTTCGATGCGAACGGCTTGCCCCTTGGGCAGCGCGTAGCGCTTGCCCGTCTCGGCGAACACCGCCTCGGTCGCGCAGGTGGCATCCGAGGTGCGAGTGACCACCAGCACCAATGGCTCCCCGTGCTGGACCGTCACCGTGTTGGGTGTGAAGCCATTCTCGTCGGCGATGATCTTGATCTCCTTGGGGCCGGAGCTGGCGCAACCGGTGAGAAGCAGCTCAAGACCTGCGAACAATGCAAGACGCAACATTGAGTCCCACCTGACGCCGCGGCCTGCGTGGAGGCGCCGCCGACGCTCTGGAGGAGCAGGTAACG
>JANLOU010000437.1:0-5980 GCA_031366735.1 Candidatus Eiseniibacteriota bacterium | reverse complement strand
CTTCCGGCGACATCGCCGAGGTGGTCAAGCGTGGACTCGCGACGCTGGTCGAGCGACTCGAGAAGCGCGTGTTCGCGGCGAGCGCGAGGCCGCGCTCGCAACGCAGCGCCGCGAAGGGCCGTTATGTGCCGGCAGAAGTGCGGCGCACGGTGTGGCGACGCGACGGAGGCCGATGCACTTTCACAAGTGCGGCAGGCCAGCGCTGCCCGGCGTGCACGCGACTGGAGTTCGACCATGTGCAGTCCGTGGCAGGCGGCGGCGCGACGACCCCCGAGAACCTGCGGCTGCGCTGCCGGGCGCACAACCAGTACACGGCGGAACGCGGACCGAAACGCATATCGAACCTGCCCCGGCGCAGGTTGACCAGCGCGCGCGCCGCGACGAGGTGATCCCGTGGCTGCGCCAGTTGGGGTTACGCGTGGACGAAGCCAAGCGGGGCGCCTCGATGTGCGACAGCATGCCCGAAGCATCGCTCGAGGATCGGGTGCGGTTCGCGCTGTCGGGGCTTGCGCGGGAGCGGTTCCGTCGAGCCGGTTCCTTGGCGAGCGCTACCAGTTGATGCGGATTCGCCGACAAGCGTTCAGATCGGGTCCTCGTGGTCGAGCACCAGATTGCGCACCACGACGCCTCGGCGCACCGTCACCTCGGCGCTCCCCGACCTCGTGACCGCATACGCCCTGCCCGGCGTGTAACCATCGCGGGCTGTCACGGTGACGACTGCTGCGGACGACTTCAGCTCGAGCCGGTACTTGCCCAACATATCGGTGTAGGTGGTTCCTGCGCCCTCGATGGTGACCTTGGCCATGTACACCGGGGTCTGGTCCGGGTAGCGCACGACGCCCGTCACAGAGCCGAACTCCGGCTCCCACGGGAAGCGGCACCCCAGCCCCAGCAGGCACAATAGAAGCAGGGTGCATTTCAGAATCCGCATGATCGCCTCCTACTGCGGCCCGCCCCAGTCCAGCCAGGTTCCCGAACCGGTCTCGAGCGCGCGTCGGTGGATGTGATGCGCCGAGGCCAAGTCCTCGAGCGCGATACCCAGTGACTCATACAGCGTGACATCTTCCGGCGAAACGCGCCCGGGGACTTTCCCGAGGAGCACCTCGCCCAACTCGCCGAGCAGGTGGGCCTCGGGGATGGCACCCTCGTTACGCGCGATCAGGAAATCACCGGCCTCATGGAGGCACGACTCGCGGCAATCCGTGTACAGCCGCGAGCGCCGCACGGCTTCGGTATCCAACTCCCGGGCGCCAGCGAAGCACGAGCCCACGGCGTTCACATGGGCGCCCGGCGAGATCCACGCCCCACGCAGCACGGGCTCCCTGGCCGAGGTGGTCGTACAGATCAGATCCGCCCCGCGCACCGCATCCTCGGCGCTTGCGGCGACCTCGATGGTGCCGCCGTGCTCACCGGCCGCTTGACGCGCAAAGCGCTCGGCGTTCTCGCGCGAACGGCTCCACACGCGCACGCGGCGCAACTTGCGCACGACGCTCATGGCGGCAAGATGCGTGCGAGCCTGCGTGCCGGAGCCGAGCAGCGCCAAGTCGCCGGCGTCCTTGCGAGCCAGCGCGTCGGTGGCCGCTGCCGAGGCGGCAGCCGTGCGAATGGCGGTGATCGCGGTGGCGTCCATGATGGCCAGCGGCTCGCCGTGCACCAGCCCGAACAGCATGACCACGCCCTGGTGCGAATCGTACGCGGTGCCGTGGTTGGCGTTCATCACACTGATCACCTTGAGCCCGAAACTCCTGGGCTCACCCAGATACCCCGGCATCACCCCAAGCGCGCCCGAGCGGTCGGGTAGCCACATGATGCCCCGCAGCGGCAGGACTGCATCGCCACGCGCGAGTGTGGTGAGTGCTTCGCGCATGAGCCCGACACAAGCCTCCATGGGAAGAAGCTCTTGGACGCTGGCCTCGTTGACGAACAGGACTTTCATGGATGTCCTCGGCTGGAGCGAAGGGACACAGTCTGGCTCAAGAAGCTGCCCGCACGCCTGCTCGGATCGCCCAGCGTAGCTTGGCCGAACGGGAACGCGGATTGTCGTACCGCTCCTGCGCCGAGGCGCGGATCACCTCGGGCGCCACACTTGCGTAAAGGCCATCGCGCTCCCCCGCAACGAACGCGCGCTTCACCCGACGATCCTCGCCCGAGTGGAAGGTGAGGATCGCGGCGCGCCCCCCCGCGCGCAGGCAAGCGGGCAGTTGCCGCAGGAGCGCATCCAGCGCCCCGAACTCGTCGTTGACCTCGATGCGCAGCGCCTGGAACACGCGGCGCACGCTCGAGTCCGCCGCGTCCTCGTCGACCTGATCCGCGAGCGCCTCGCGCACCGCCGCGGCGAGCGCCTGCGTGGTGCCGAGTGTGCCGCCGGCGGCGATCAGCGCTTCCGCGATCCGGTCGGCGAACGGCTCGTCGGCGTGGTCGGTGAGCACGCCCGCGAGTTCTTGGACCGATGCGCGGCCCAGCCATTGCGCCGCGGACAGCCCGCGAGCCGGGTTCATGCGCATATCGAGCGGGCCGTCAGCCGCGAAGGTGAAACCGCGCGCAGGATCGTCGAGCTGCATGGACGAAACGCCGAGATCGACGAGCACCAGATCGGCGCCCTCGCTCCAACCCGTGGCCGCCAGTGCGGCGTGCAGCCCCGCGAAGTTGGTGCGCTTCGCGGTGAACACGCTCTCGCCAAAACCCAACCGGCGCAGGCGCGCCTCGGTGCGGGGCAGTTCGATCGGATCGGCATCGAGCCCGAGCAGGCGCCCGCCCGGGCTGAGCCGCTCGAGCAGGCGCTGCGCATGTCCACCCCAGCCGAGCGTGGCATCCACGCCGCGCTCCCCCGCCGCCGGAGCAAGTGTCGCGAGAATCTCCGCGACCATGATCGGCACATGCTGGCCGGCGGGCGTCCTGCCCTTGGCGAGCACATGCGGAACGATCTCCGGGTATTGCTCGGCCGCCAGCTCCTTGTACTTCTCAGCGAAGCGCCGCGGATGCGTGCCGCGGTAGCGCGGGCGGCGCTTGTGGGCAGGGCTGGGGTCGTCAGGTGAGGGGGTCATCGCCGCCGGAATGCCTAGAACACCACCCCGAAGGTCACCGGCACGACCTGGATCTGATCCGCCGAGACGAAACCCTGCTTGCTGTAGACATTCTCCACGCGCCCTTCGACGAAGGCGCTGATCACGCTGCCCAGCTTGAACAGCACGCCGCCCCCGCCATTGACGCCGAACTGCGTATCGCCCTTGGTGGACGCACTCGGGTCGCCCTCGATCTCGGTCTTGAAGTTGTACGCGCCGACGCCCGCAACAATGTACGGCCGCACGGGACCGCGCGGGATCAGGACGAACTGCAGATTCGCCATGCCCGCAAGCAGCGTCCCGGTACCCGTCGCAGTCGGGTTGGCGAGCTTGGCCGAAGCCAGGTCGAACTTGGAGAAGGTGAAATCGATGCGCGGCGCGAGCGGAAGCGCCTTCAGATTGAGGCGCGCGAACCCGTGGCCGATGAAGCCGTTCTTGAGCGCATCCTTGGCATCGCTGACCGGAACGGTCACGCCGCCCCCCAGTCCGACGCTGATGATATGGGTGGACGACCCCATGGCGGCGTTGTCCATCTGGGCGCGAACAGGAGTAGCCAGCACCACCAGCGAGATCGTCGCGACGGACAGCAGCACATGCACCAGCTTCATCTTTGCACCCCCGGAGCTAATGGGAAGAATCCAACCAAGCGCGGCAGGGAACGGATGGATCGGCTTCGAACGGGAACGCGCCGGGCACTGTGTGGGATTACTTCCTGTTGCGCAAGCGAGATTGGCTATGTGACGCTGGCTCGGGTCGCGAAGCACAACGGTGAACCATCAGCAGAGAGGAATGGACCATGCCGCTCTATCTATCGAAGTTCAGCTACACGCCGGAAACCTGGACCAAACTGATCGGCAATCCCGAGGACCGACGCAAGGCCGCCGAGTCCTACATCGAGTCGGTCGGCGGCAAACTGCATGGGTTCTGGTACGCCTTCGGCACACACGACGGGTACAACCTGTGGGAGGCCCCGGACAATGTGTCCATGGCCGCGGTGGCGCTGGCGATAGGCGCCGGCGGTGCCCTCAGCTCGATCGAGACGACCGTCCTGCTGACCGTCGAGGAAACGCTGGATGCCCTGCGCAAAGCCAAACAGGTCAAGTACCGAGCGCCTGGGGCGTAGCGGCGCATTTCCACCTTGTTAGATTCGGCCGCCGGGCGCGAAGCTGAGCGTAACCTTGCTCGCCGCTGCCCGGCGCTCCCCGCGCCCGGCTCGACTCACGCCGCCCCTGCTGATCCGATCGGAGTCTGAGCATGCCCATTCGCCGCAGTCCATTGCTCGTCACGGTGCTTCTGGCCGGTCTTGCGATGTTCGCCCCGCGCGTCCACGCCAACACCGCCGCCGCCACCGACTCCTGTACCGATTGCGTGGCCGTGGCCGATCTGTGCTGCGCGACCGCGCCCCACTACCAGGGCCCCTCCGCGCCCACCTTCTCGGCCAACATCCTGGTGGGAACGCGCTACCCCTCGACGGTGCCGTATGTGGTGACCATCTACGATCTGGGCAGCCCGCTACCGGCGGGTCCCGAGGATGTGGATTGGTCGGCGATGACCCGCTACAACGGCCCCGGGCCGGGCTGGACGACGGACTCGCTGGGCACGGTGTTCGGCCTGACGCTGGACGAGTACGGGAACATCTTCGTCACGCATACCTCGCTGTATTCCGGCGACCTGATCGGACAGGTGTTCGGAGGCGGGCCCGGTGCGATCTATCGCATTGACGGCATCACCGGCGCGATCACGGTGTTCGCCACGCTTCCCAACTTTCCCGATGGTTCGATCTCGCCGCCCGAGAACATGCCGGGGCTGGGCAACATCACCTACGACTGCCGCTTCAAGCAATTCTTCGTGACCAACATGGAGAACGGTAAGATCTACCGGATCAAGCCAGTCGGTGTGAATGGCCCGACCGGGACCGTGCAGCAGGTGTTCGACCCGCTCTCGCCCGACAATGGCTCACCCGGATTCGCGCCATTGGGTGAGCGCCTGTGGGGAGTCCAGGTTCACGGCGATCGCGTGTTCTACTCCGTGTGGGTCGAGGACATGAGCACGACCAGTCCGCTGGACAATCAGATCCGCAGCGTGCAGCTCGACCTGCTCGGCGCGATCCTGCCGACCACCGACAAGCTCGAGCTCAACATCCCGCCGCAGCCGGGTACCACTTGGGCGCCGTTCATGTTCTCGAGCCCGGTCTCCGACATCAGCTTCAACGCCAGCGGCCGGATGCTGCTGGCCGAGCGGTCCATGTCGTCGGCTACCGCCAGCAGCGCGCACATCTCGCGTGTGCTCGAGTATGCGTGCGTCAACTTCTGCTGGCAGCGCACGAACCCATTTGATGTGGGCGATTGCTGCGGGCAGATCAACTCGGCCGGCGGCGTGGACTACGACAACATGCCCTACGCCGGCCCAGCCGGAGCGATCGGCCGCGTGTGGGCCACCGGCGACGCACTGCACCTCTCGGGCACCTACACCGACATCATCTACGGCATCCAGGGCTTTCGCCCAACGGGCGGCAGCATCCTGAACAGCATGCTGATCGATTCCGACGGATTCGTGGGATTCCAGGACAAGGGCTACCAGGGCGATGTCGAGAAGCCCGGCTGCCCGCCGGCGGTGTTGGGCACGGTGTGCGGATCCAAGTTCATGGACGCCAATCACAACGGCATCCTGGACGGCGCCGAAGCCGGCATCCCCGGCTGGACGATCGTGCTGAATGGCCCGGGCGGTCCCTACACCACCACGACCAACGCGAGCGGCAACTACTGCTTCACCAACCTGCCCGCCGGCACCTTCACGCTGAGCGAGAACGCCGTGGTCGGGTATGTGCAGACCGCGCCTGCGAGCGGGACCTACACCATCACGCTGGCCACCGGGCAGACCATTGGCGGTAAGAACTTCGGCAACTACCTGTGTCAGGG
>JANLOU010000432.1:0-2948 GCA_031366735.1 Candidatus Eiseniibacteriota bacterium | reverse complement strand
CCTTGGGGTTTGGGGAAACACCGCCTCCGAAGAAGCGGCGCGGGCGGGACTTTCGTCCCGGATGAAGGTAGACCGGCAAGGTAGTCGTGGGACTTATCGTCCCGCCCTGCGCGACGGTTTTTTGGCCAATGGAGTTTCGCGAAGCGACGCGAGCGTCCACCAACCCAGGGTGCGGCGGCCCGCTCCCTGCCCGACCCTCTCCGCGATGCGCCGTTCGCACCTCGCGCCGGAGAGATGGGGCATCGTAAGCCCGCACGAAGCAGCGTCGATAACTTTTCGACTCTTGCCGTATTTCCCTTATCTGGCAGGAACGGCCGGTCGTTGTAATCGACGCCGTCGCCCAGTTGATTGTTCGGGGCGTGGTTGTAGTCGGGGGTCAGCGCATAGCCTCCCGCGGCAGCGCGCACCGTGATGTCGAATGCATCATCGATCGGGCGGCGTCCGTTGGGATAACCACCCACATCGCCACCGACCACTCCCAGCCGGTTGGGCACGGCAGTCGGGGCAATCGACATGTTGAGCCGCATCTCCTCGCCCGGCGTCACACCGGCGGGCATGTTGATGCCGGTGATGCCGGTGAGGAACACCGCCACCAAGTCGTTCCGCGGCGCCGGGGGTACGGCGATGCCGAGAATCTGCGAGATCAGCCGCGCCGGCTCGGGATCGAGCACATAGGGCAGGAACTGACCGTCGCCACTGGGCTGACTCGAGTTGAACTTGTCCTTGTCCTTGCGCGGGATGACTTCCTCGTTCACGAGCGGATTGCCGAGCCGTGAGACCTGGATGTGCGCACCCGACTCCGACATCGTGCCGTCCGCGTTGAGCGTGCGGCTGGCAAGCCGCTCGGCAGTCGACCAGATACCGATGATGTTGTTGCTCGGGTCGACCGCGCCGCCATTCTTGGTCAGCCGCTGCTTGGGAATCTGTAGCGCGATGGTGTGGACATTGAAGCCGCCCACTCCGTCGATCCCCCCGCCCATGTTGCCGGGCGGACGACGCACGCTGAGCAAGTCGAAGTGAGCGCCCGTGTCGATGAAGAACGGGTCGTCGCGCTGACCTGCGAACACCTTGGTGCCATCGGACAGCGTCATGATCGCCGTCTTGGCCAACTCCGCATAGTTCGGGGTCGACTTGGGGCCGATGTTCACCGGCGGCACCGGCAGGTTCGAACCCAGCACCGTCGGTGCGCCGTTGTCATAACGCGTGACGGTATAGGTCTGGCGAAGATTGAAGTCCGGGTCGGTCAGCGAGGTGATCGGGCCGGTGTTGTACAGGAAGGTGTTCCCGTTCATGACCGTGGTCGTGAACTTGAACTCGAACACAATGTGCGGCATCGCATCGCCGACATTGTCGACCTTGATGTAGTAGTACGCGTTCTCGTCGAAGTTGTAGAAGTTCGGGCCCTGGCTGGCCTCTTGGAACGGGATGAAATCACACGCGATGGTCACCGTGTTCGGCTGGTCCGGGCTGACGAAGGCGTAGGTATCCGTATTGTCGATCGTCGGATCCTTCGCGATCGTGTACGACTCGCGATGGCTCGACGCCTGGGCAAGACCTGCAGCTGCGGCCATGGAAAAAGCACAGAGCAGTGCAGTGAGTCCGCGTTGCATGCGCATGGAAAAGGCTCCTGTATATTCTGTTGTCGTGGAAGCTTCGCAGGGTGGGTCTACACATGGCGGAGCAGAAAGCGGCGCCGCATGGCCGAGCGGCTGGCTTTGGGATAGGGGTCCTTTCGGGGAGCGGATCGGCGGCCGCTGGTTCAATCCCCGCACACTGGGCCTAGCATGCAAAGGGGGCGACACGAAGCGTTCTCGGACAGGAGAAAGCCAGATTCGTGCCGCCGCCCGCGGGATGATCGGGGCATCCTTGTGCAGTCAGAAAGCCGAACGGATCAGGGGCCGCTGAGCACAAAGACCGTGCGCGTGAGTGGCGCCGCGCAGCCGCTTTGTTCCATTCATGGAAGTTATTACAGTCCCGCAGCAGCATCCGAGTCTTCGCATCCGCTAGGATGCTGCCATCCCGGAGGTGCCCCTGATGCGAACGCTGTTCAGCCTGATACTCCTGTACGCGCTACTCGGCATCACCAGCGCCATGGCCGCCGACGCGCCGACCCGCCCCGCCGCTGTCGCAGGCACTGGGGTGCGCACGGTCTATCTGGTCCGCCACGGGTTCTACGAACCCGACTCGAGCGCAGACCCGCGCTTCGGGCCAGGACTCAACCCGCTGGGCCGCGAGCAAGCCGCGATCGTGGGGCGTTACCTGGCCGCGCTGCCCGTCAAGTTCAGCTCGATGACCAGCAGCATGCTGACCCGCGCCCGCGAGACAGCCGATCTGATGACACGGTCCATGCACATGCGCGTGGAACGCGATTCGCTGTTGAACGAATGCACCCCGCGCTCGGGGAACCCCGCGCAGAACCGCGGCGCTACCGAAGCCGAGATCGCGGCGAGCGAGACGCAGTTGCAGGCGGCATGGACCAAGTACATGCGCGCGTCTCCTGAGGCCGACACGCACGATGTGCTGGTGGCGCACGGCAATGTGATCCGTTGGTTCGTGGCCAAGGCGGTGGCCGGCGAGACACAGATGTGGGGCAACATGGACATCGCGCATGCGTCGGTGAGCGTGCTCACCGTGCGGCCCGACGGCAAAGTGCGCTTGGTGATGTTCAGCGACTTGAACGACCTCCCGCTCGACAAACAGACATGGGCAGGACGCGGGCCGGGGTGGGCGAAGCCTGGCTTGGGAATGAAATAATAAGGAGGCCGAGATGCGAGTGCCGGTGGCGTTGTGTGTGGTGGTGGCAAGCGTGTTGTTGCCGACGGTCGGGATGGCGGCGGGTAAGGCAGATACTCCCAACGACAAGCGCGTGCTGGCGAGAGAGCCCAAAGCGGTGTTGAGGCAGTTGGAGATGGCCTACGAGACCAAGTCGGTCGAAGCCTACGCGGCAC
>JANLOU010000428.1:0-4689 GCA_031366735.1 Candidatus Eiseniibacteriota bacterium | reverse complement strand
ATCCGATTCCTGTCCAACGACAAACAGTACGAAGTGTCCGAGGTGGGCAAACTGCGCCTGAAGCTGGAGGCAACCTCCGAGCTGCACGCTGGACAGGTGGGATACATCGTCGCGGGTATCCGGAGCGTTGCGGACGCACGCGTGGGTGACACCATGGCTGCGGTGGGGGAGGCCGAGATCGTCCCCCTCTCGGGTTTCCGCGAAACCAAATCGATGGTGTTCTCGGGGCTCTATCCCATCGATTCCGAACAGTACGAGCCGCTCAAGGAAGCGTTGTCCAAGCTTCGGCTGAATGACGCCGCGCTGGTGTATGAACCCGAAACTTCGGTCGCGCTCGGGTTTGGATTCCGCTGTGGCTTCCTTGGATTGCTCCACCTCGAGATCGTGCAGGAGCGCCTGCGGCGCGAGTTCCAGATCGACTTGATCGCGACCACTCCCAGCGTCGAGTACCATGTGCTGCTCACGAACGGCGAACTGCTCAAGGTGGACAATCCGAGCCAGATGCCGCCGGTGCAGAATATCGAGGCGATCGAGGAGCCCATGGTGTCCGCGCACATGGTGACGCCCACGGAATATGTGGGCAATGTCATGAAGCTCTGCCAGGAGCGTCGCGGCGAATTCCTCGACATGGTCCACCTTGAGGAACGGCGCGTGCGCATTGCCTATCGATTGCCGCTGGGCGAGATCGTGCTCGACTACTACGATCGCCTCAAGTCGGTGTCGCGCGGCTATGCCTCGTTCGATTATGAGTTCGACGGGTACCAGGAGGCGAGCGTCGTCAAGCTCGATGTCATGCTCAACGGTGAGATCGTGGACGCGTTGTCCGCCATCTGCCACCGTGACAAGGCCTACTCGTATGGCGCGAACTTGTGCGAGAAGCTCAAGGAGCTCATTCCGCGCCAGATGTTCCAGGTTGCGATCCAGGCCGCCATCGGGGGCAAGATCATCGCCCGCGAGACCATCGGTGCGATGCGCAAGAATGTGATTGCGAAGTGTTATGGCGGTGATATCAGCCGCAAGCGCAAGCTGCTCGAGAAGCAGAAAGAGGGCAAGCGTCGGATGAAGCAGATCGGTACGGTGGAAGTGCCTCAGGAGGCGTTCCTGGCGGTGCTCAAGGTGGACCGGGGCTGAGAGCTCAAGGGAGAGTCATGGCGAAGCCGACACAACCGAAGTCGCAGGTCCGCGAGTATACCGAGGCCATCCTCTGGGCGGTCGCACTCACGTTCTTCCTGCGCGCATTCGTGATCCAGGCGTTCCGGATCCCGTCCGAATCCATGTGTGACACCTTGCTCGTGGGCGACTTCCTGTTCGTGAACAAGTTCGAGTACGGCCCGAAGATCCCGTTCACATCCATTCGTCTGCCCGGCCTGCATGCGCCTCGTCGGGGCGATGTGATCGTGTTCCAGTGGCCGAAGAACCCGAGCATGGATTTCATCAAGCGCTGCATTGCCACCGGTGGACAGACGATCGAAGGCCAGCACAAACAGGTGCTGGTGGATGGAAAACCGATGGTCGAACCCTATGTCAAGCACATCTACAACACCGAGGAGCCCGCGGGCTATACCGACCGCGACAACTTCGCGCCGCGCACGGTCCCGCCAGGGCAGTTGTTCATGATGGGCGACAATCGCGACAACTCGAATGACAGTCGATTCTGGGGCACCGTCGACATGGACCTGGTCAAAGGGCGGGCCATGTTCATCTACTTCTCGACCGCGGGCGACCAGTGGTGGAACGGGTTCTTCAAGATCCGCTTCGACCGACTCTTCCGGGTGATCCGCTGACCTTCGACGGGCCCTCCGTCGCATCGCGCGAGGCAGCGCGCACGGGACTGTATGTCCATGTGCCATTCTGCGCGGTCCGGTGCGGCTATTGTCACTTCTCAACGGGTCCAATGTCCGCCGCAGCGCTCGAACGGTGGTTCCATGCGCTCGAGCTGGAGTGTGTCCTGCGCGCCCCCGCAGCTGCGGGCATCGCATTCAGCTCGCTGTTCCTTGGGGGCGGGACGCCATCGCAGTTATCCGCGCGCCACTTCGCCCGGCTCTCGACCCTGGTGCGATCGCACTTCAGCCTCACGCCGGATGCCGAGGTGACGCTCGAGGCGAATCCGGAATCGGTGCGTCCCGCGCTGCTCGACGCCTGGATGGCAGGCGGGGTGAATCGCCTGTCAATGGGAGCGCAGAGCTTCGATCCAGCGGAGTTGCGCCAACTGGACCGGATCCATGATGCCGCGCGACCCGGGGAGGCGTTGGCGCTCGCGCGAGTCCACGGCTTCCAACGATTGTCGCTGGACCTCATGTTCGCGTATCCCGGGCATCGTCTGGAATCCTTTGAACGCTCGCTCGAGCATGCCCTGTCGCTCGGCCCCGAACACTTGTCCGCTTACGCCTACATCCCTGAGCCGGGCACCCCGATGGGAGATGCCGTGCATCGGGGGGAGCTGCAGGTGGCCGAGGACGAGACGCAGGCCGCGATGTACTCGCACTTGATCGATCGCACCCGCCATGCGGGCTGGATCCACTATGAGACCTCCAATGTCTGCAGGCCGGGAGCAGAGGCTCGACACAACCTCACCTACTGGCTGCGTCGCGATTACCTCGGACTCGGCCCCTCGGCGCACGGAGCGTGGCAGGGCGAGCGATACGGGAATGCCTATTCGCTTGCGGAATGGGCCGGGCGACTCGAGCACGGGGAATCCCCCGAGACCGAACGCGAGCGCGAGTCCGATGCTTCGCTCGCCGAGGAGATCGTGATGCTCGGGCTTCGGCTGAGCTCGGGGCTGCGCATTGCGGATCATACTCCCGCGGTCTGGTCGAAGGTCGAGGCCCGCTTCGGCGCCCCATTCGATCTGGCGTGCGGCGAGGGTCGGCTGGAACGCACGCCCGAGGGTTGGCGTGTTCCGGCCGATAAGCGCTTCGTCGCGGATGACATCATCGCGTGGCTGGCTGCCCGGGCCGAGCGCCCGCGGGTTGACAGTCTTTCGCCGCCCTCCCTAATCTCTCCCCCATGTCCCAGCCCGCTTTCCCCGGCCGCCTGAACGCCGGGGACCCCGACCTCTCCGAGCGCCAGAGTGCCGTCTTCGCGGCGCTCGTGCTCCTGCACGGCCGGTCCGCGCGCGAGGTGAGTTCCGAGCGCCTGGCGCTGGACTCGGGGCTGCGCCTTTCGAGTGCAAGTATCCGGATTGCTCTGGGCGAACTGGAGTCTTTGGGACTGCTCGAGCGCTCCCACAGTTCCTCGGGCCGAGTCCCCAGTGCAAGAGGGTACGAGTTCTTCGTTCGCGCGCTGCTGGAGCCGGCAGTGCTCCCGGCGCGAGTAGCCGATGAGATCGATGCGGTCCTGACGCGCTCGACCGGGGATGTCGAACGCCTCTTCCAGGATGCCTCGCGGTTGATCGCATCGTTGACCCGGCAACTCGGGTTGGCGCTCGCCTCCTCGCTCGACGATGAACAACTCACCGCGCTCGAACTGCAGCCGCTGCATGAAGCCCGCGCGCTGCTGGTGCTGAGTCTGGGCCGGCACACTTCGCGCACGCTGGTGCTCGAACTGGGGACGCCACTGGAGCGCGGTGAACTGGCCGAAGTGGAATCGGTCCTGCGCGAGCGGTTGCTCAAGCGGACCTTGTCCGAAGTCCGCGCGCGCCTCGCCGAGGATCCGGAGTTGGCGCGGCACACGGCTGTGCGCATCGTGGCGCGAGCCGCATCGGTTTGCTGGGCGCGACCACTTGAAACGCCCTTGCTATCCTCGGGCTCGGTCCACATGGCCGAACAGCCCGAGTTCGCGGCGCCCGGACAACTCGGTTCGGTCCTGCGGATGATCGAGGCCGGCTCACCCTTGGATCGCCTGATGGTGACCGGCATCCAAGGCCAGGTCGGCGTGCGGGTCGGGCTCGATGAAGCCCGAGTGCTCGCTGCCTGCAGTCTGGTCAGTTTCCCGCTTCCGGGCGCCATCCCTGGCGCCGTCGGAGTGCTGGGGCCGCTGCGGATGGATTACGCGTTCACGCTTGCCGTCGTGGACCGGGTGGGGACCCGTGTGGCGGACCTTCTGTCCGCTTGAATCAACCCCGGAAGGATCGATCCCAAGTGATGTTCGAAGACGTTCGCGATGATGCGGCCGCCCGCCCCGATGCCGAGGCTCGGCAGTCCGCAGAGGATGACTCGGCGTCGGTGGAAGAGACGAGCGCTTCCCCCGAGGTTGAAGCGTTCGCCACTGGAACCGCCGCCGCGGACGCACTGTCGCGCCCGGAATCCGACGACTACAAGGATCGTTGGCTGCGTGCCGAGGCGGATCTGCAGAACTTCCGCCGCCGTGCCGTGCGCGATCGCGAGGAATCCGTTCGCATGGCAGAGGACCGGCTCCTGCTCGAATCGATCGAGGTGCTGGATGATCTGGAGCGCGCCATCGCTGCGCTCACTGCGGAGCAATCGGCCGAAGCCTGGGTGCAGGGGGTGGTACTCACCGCCACACGCATGCGTGATGCGCTGGCCCGGTATGGGGTGACTCCCGTGCCAAGCGTCGGTCAGTTCTTCGATCCCACCGTGCATGAGGCGCTGCTCGAGATCGACCCGCCGGCGGGCGTGTCGCCGGGTGAGATTGTGCAAGAGGTGCAGAAGGGTTATGTGCGGGCGGAACGGTCGCTGCGCGCGGCCCGAGTGGTCGTCGCGCGGACGCAGGCGGGCGGCTGACGATGGC
>JANLOU010000425.1:0-12919 GCA_031366735.1 Candidatus Eiseniibacteriota bacterium | reverse complement strand
AGCGGCCGGATGACGAAGGCCCAGAGACGCCGCCGCCGCCATCTCGAGCTCGAGTACGGTCGGCCCGACCCCCGGTCGATCGAGAAGGAGGTGGCGCGGCTGCTCGCCGCGGTGCTGCCCGAGCCGCAGCGGATCGTGCTGCACACCGACGAGCACCAGGACTACCCGCGCGCCCTCGGGCGGCTGCCCCACCTCCAGGTGGACCACCGCACCACGAGTTCCAGGGCGGCCCGCACGCCGGACAACGACCTGTTCCCCATCAACCTGCTCGACCTGCTCGTGCGCCACAGCGGCGCGAACCACAAGCGCGAGACCATCGCGTTCTCCAAGCGCCGCCAGAGCGCGATCGACCGGCTCTGGGTGCTCGTCGTCTGGCGCAATTACCTGAAGTGGTTCTCCGAGCGCGTGCACGACACGACCCCGGCGATGCGGGCGGGGGTCGCCAAGCGCCGGCTCAGGCTGCAGGACTTGCTCGCCCGGCGGTTGTTCGTGACCCGCGTGGGGCTGCCGCAAGTTTGGCAACGCTACTACTGGCGTCAGGTGCCCACCCGGCGCATCAGGAACCATCGCGAACACCGGTGCCGGTACGCGGCCTGAGACTGCGACGACCCCCATTGCCGCCGCGTCGGTCCAACCGTCTGCAATCATCGGGCCACAACCCACCCCTTGACACCCCCTGCGGGCCCGCCTACGGTCACTTGCACCGGTCCAGCTGGCCCACTTCCCATCCTGGCTGCCCCACCCCGGCCCTTCGCGAGGTCTGAGGAACAAGGATGTCCCGACTCGTCTTCGGCTGGCTCACCGCCATCATCGCTGGAATGCCCGCGTGGCTCGGCTATCTGCTCGCCGACCTGCTTGCCGACGCCCATTTCCGCTTCTTCCCCGCCCGTCGCCACGCGGCGTTGGCGAACCTTGCGGTGATCATGCCCCGCGCCAGCCGCAGTGACCGGGTGAAGATCGTCAAGAACATGATGCGGTCCTATAACCGCATGATGTTCGAGTTCTTCCGCCTCCCGCACCTTTCGCGCCGAGAGTTGCTCGCATCCGTGGAGGTGGTCGGCAAGGAGCACCTTGAGAAGGCGTTCGAGCGCGGTCGCGGCGTGATTCTCGCCTCCTCCCATATCGGCAACTGGGAGCTGGCGGCGGTGATGGTGGCGCAGTGGGGCTACACGCTCCATGCCGTGGCGGGCGTGCAGTTGGGCCGCTGGTTGTCGGGCGCGGTGCGCGAGAGCAAATCCGAACTCTCGATCGTGACCGTCTCGCCCGAGGATGGCTTCCGTAAGCTCTTGCGGGCGCTCGAGCACAACGACCCCATCGCACTGGTCGTGGACGGGGACATCTACAGCCACGGCCTTCCAGTCGAGTTCTTCGGTCGCGAATACAACTTCCCCGCCGGGCCCGGCGTGCTCGCCCAGCGCACGGGCGCGCAGGTCATCTGTGGATACTGCGAGCGCCTCTCGCCCGGGCGATTTCGCATCGTGATGGAGCCCGCGCTCGATCCGACTGCCTTCGCGAGCACCGCGTTGCTGAACCAGGCGGTGGCGAGCACGGTCGAGCGACACATCCGGCAGCATCTCGATCAGTGGTGCATCTTTCGCACGATGTGGGAGCCCACCCCGTCGCCTGCGGCGGAACCCGCACGCGATGGCGAGCGAGCACGCGCTTGAGGATCGGGATCGTCTCCCAGTCCTACTACCCTCGCTACGGCGGCGTGACCGAGCATGTGCACGCGCTCGCCGTCGAGTTGCGCAAGCGCGGCCATGTGGTGACCATCATCACGAGCCGCTTCCGCAAGGGCGAAACGGGTGACACCACGCATGTGCGCCGGATCGGCTACAACATCCTCGTGCCGTTCAACCGTGCGTTCGTCGACTTCACCGTGGGCCTCTCGCTCAAGCGCGAACTCAAGCGCGCCTTCCGGGAGCTTGATCTCGACATCGTCCATGTGCACTGCCCCACCGCTCCGACCATGCCGGTGATGGCCATCCAGGTGTCGGACCGGGCCACGGTGGGCACATTCCATTCCACCGGCGGCCGTACCGCGATGCAGGACCTGTTCCGCCCGCTCCTCGACCGCGTGGTCGCGCGCCTCGATGCGCGCATCGCCGTGAGCACCACCGCGCAGTCGACCGCGGAGCTGTACTACCCCGGGACCTACGAGCTCATCCCGAACGGGGTCGATGTCGAGCGCTTCCATCCGCTGATCCCGCCGTTCCCGCACTGGCGCGACCCCCAGTTCGTGAACCTGTTGTTCGTCGGCCGACTGGATCCACGCAAGGGCGTGCAGGACCTGATCGCGGCCATGCCCGAAGTTGTGGAACGCACGGAAGGTCGTGCCCGCCTATTGGTCGTGGGCGATTCCTACCTGCGACCGCAGATCGAGGCGCAGGTATCCGAAGCCGCACGCCGCCACATCCACTTCCTCGGCCATGTTCCCAGCGCCGACCTGCCGCGGTGGTATGCCACCGGCGACATCTTCTGCTCCCCTGCCACGGGCAACGAGAGTTTCGGGATCGTGCTGGTTGAGGCCATGGCGGCGGGTCGAGCCTTGGTGTGCTCGGATATTCCGGGCTATCGCACCGTCGTGACGCCCAACGAGAACGCCGCGTGTTTCCCCCCCGGCGATGTCCGCGCGCTGGCGCGCACGCTCGTGAACCTCATCGAGGACACCGCTCGGCGCGGCCGTTTGGCCGAGGCCGGCCGACTGCGTGCACTGGATTTCGCCTGGCCGCGCGTGGTGGATCGGATCGAAGCGGTTTATCGCGAGGCCGTCGGCCACCACAAGGGCGCGCTCACAGGGCACTCGGCGGCGTAGCGCCATGCACCCGGCGCCGAGCACGCGGCCGCTGCTCGCGCAGCGGGACTTCGCCTCGCTGTGGTGGGGACAGTTCATCTCGATCTTCGGCGACCGACTCAACTACCTCGCCCTGGGCGGGATCCTGTTGCACCACACCGGCAATTTCCAGAATGCAAAACAGTCCTCACTCCTGTTGGGCATGCTGGGCAACATGATGTTGGCCCCCGTGCTGCTGTTCGCCCCGTTTGCAGGCCCCTGGGTGGATCGCTGGAACCTGAAACGCACCCTCGTGATCTCGGACACCGTCCGCGCACTGCTCGTGTTGTGCATCCCCCTGAGCTACACGCTCACGAACTCGGTCGTGCCGGTGTTCGCGATCGTGTTCCTGCTCTTCACCTGCAACGTTTTCTTCCTGCCCGCCAAGAGCGCAGTCACGCCAACATTGGTCGCCGGCCCGCAGCTCCTCGCCGCCAACACGCTGCTGTCCGTTGCCGGCATCGCCGCAACCGCGCTGGGCGCGCTCTCGGGCGGCTGGATCGTGGACCACTGGGGCTGGGGCACCGCGCTGTACATCGATGCGGCCACCTATCTGGTGTCCGTGTTCACGCTCTCGCGGTTGCGCGACCGGACAGAGCCCCACGCCATCGCAACCCCCGTGACGCTGCGTGGCTATCTGCGCGAGATCGGCGAAGGGGTGCTGGTGGTGAAGCGCAGCCCTGCCGTGGGGCTTGCGCTCACCGCGCTCGGTGCGGTGTGGGTGGGCGGCGGATTCCTGCAGGTCGCGGGCAATCAACACATCCAACGCGCCGCTCGCGACCTGGCGGGGATGGAGCGCATCGGAATCCTGATGGCCGTCCTCGGCGTCGGCAGTGGCCTGGGCACCTGGTGGGTGAACGGGCCGGGCCGGCGCATCCCGCAACCACTGCTGCTCGGGCTGGGACTGCTGATGGCCGGTGGCTGGATGGTGGGCTTCGCGGTCAGCTCCCGCTTCGCGGTATTCGCGATATCCGGGTTCTTGATCGGCCTGTGCATCGCCCCGTGCTTCGTGATCACGGAAACCCTGTTGCAGCAAGGGGCCGATCCCAACCAGCGCGGGCGGGTGTTCAGCCTGCGCGACTTCGCCATGCGGCTCGGCTTCCAGATCGCCATCCTGGTGGCGGGATTCATGACGCCGTTGTTGGGCACCACGCCAACCCTGCTGGTGGCTGCGGGCGTGATCGCCTCGGCCGGAGGGTTGAGCATCCTGTGGGGACGCCGCGCGCCCGAATTGAATCGACCGAGCGGGACGCGCTCCTGAGCCTGCGTCAGTGCTGCGTGCCCACCGGGAACAAGTCCACGCCGTAGCGCGCAAGCACCGCTTCGCGGAAGACCTCGGAACGCGCTGCCGCACCCTGGCGACGACGGAACTCATCGTAGGCTTCGAGCAGCGCGGGCCCGTGCAGGGTGAACAAGCGCCCATCGCTCGCCGCTTGCTGCAGCGCGCCCGGTGCGCGCGCTTCGAGTGCGACCAGCAGATCCGCGGCAAGGCGCTGCGGAGCTTCGACCTCGGTCGACGCAGCGTCGGCAGGCTCTGGCCCCGGCGCGAGGAGTGCGCCGTCCCGCGTGACCCCGAAGTCATGCTGACATCCCGGGCACCGCACGCGTGCGCCCTGCTCGCCGAGCAGATGCGTGGGCAGGAGATATGCCGCGCCACAGGTAGGACAATGAATCGGGAGAGCGTCACTCATATGAGTCAAGGTAACGGCCCCACCGCGCCGGCACTGCAGTGGAAAGCCATGGCGAGGGCAAATGCCCACCGGCGCGAGCGCTATCCGGCAAGCGCCAGTTCCAGCGGTTCGCGGTAGTGGTGCAGCAGCATCCGCTTGAGCCCCGCGTGCTCGGGCTGGAGCAGCAGCGCGTCGGCGGCCACCACCGCATGCGCCACATCGCGCGCCTCGAGCAGCATCGCCTCGTCTCGGTGCAGGTCGGCGAGCTTGAGGCGTGGCAAGCCCGATTGGCGGGTGCCCCACATCTCACCCGGCCCGCGCAGCCGTAGGTCGGCCTCCGCCAACTCGAATCCATCCTCGGTGGTGGCCATGATCCCAAGTCGCTCACGCCCGCGCGCGGTGATGCCATTGCCCCCGATGAACACGCAGACCGAGCGATGCTCGCCACGCCCGACGCGGCCGCGCAGCTGGTGCAACTGAGTGAGCCCGAACCGTTCCGCATCCTGGACCACCATGAGCGTGGCGTTGGGGATGTCGATCCCCACTTCGATCACGGTGGTGGCGACCAGCACATGCAACTCCCCGCTGCGAAACGCCGTCATCACCGCCTGCTTCTCGTCGGACTTGAGCTTTCCATGCAACAATCCGATGCGATAGGGCTTGAGCAGGGGCTGTTGCCGCAGGCGTTCCACCTCGGTCTCGGCAGCCTTCATCTCCGAGCGGTCGCTCTCCTCGATCGCCGGCACCACGACGAACGCCTGTCGGCCGCCCGCCAGTTCGCGCGCCATGAAGTCGACCACCTGGTGGAACTTCTCCTCGCCCGTCACACGCGTCACCATTCGCCCTCGCCCCGCGGGGCGCGAGCGGATCATCGACAGATCGAGGTCACCGTAGAACGCCAACTGGAGCGTGCGCGGGATGGGTGTGGCCGTGAGCACGAGCACATGCGGCAGCACTCCCTTTTGCGCGAGCGTCGCGCGTTGGCGCACCCCGAAGCGATGTTGCTCATCCACGATGACGAGCGCCAGTCGCGGCATGGCGACCTTGTCCTCGAGCAGCGCATGCGTGCCCACCACCAGCAGCGGCTCGCCCGCGGACAGGCGGGCCTGCAAGAGCCTGCGCTGTGCCGCGCTGGTGGCGCCGGTCAACGCCACCACCTCGATGCCCGCCTCGGTCGCGAAGCGCGAAAGGCTCACCGCATGCTGACGCGCGAGCACTTCGGTGGGCGCCATGAACGCCACCTGGTGCCCGGTCTCGATCGCGTTCACTGCGGCCAACAACGCGACCACGGTCTTGCCACTTCCCACATCCCCGATCACGAGGCGGTGCATGGGGCGCGGCAGCGCCATGTCGGCGGCGATCTCCTTCCCCACCCGCACCTGATCCTCGGTGAGCGCAAAGGGCAGAGCCGCGCGTACGCGTTCGGCGAGCGCACCCGCCGATGCGAGCGCCAGCGCGCGCCCTTCTTCTGCCAACACCCGGCGGCGCAGTTCCATGACCATCTGCAGCAGGAACAGTTCCTCGAACGCGAGCCGCTTGCGCGCTGCCGCCAAGGCCTCGGTCGACTCGGGGAAATGAATCGCGCGCAATGCGTCGCCCAACGAGCCGAGCCCGCGCGCCGCAATCACCGCTGCCGGAATCGGATCCGGCACCTGATCGGCCACCGCATCGAGCGCGTGACGCATGGCGCTGCGCATCCCGCGCGCGGTCACGCCCTTGGTGAGCGCATGCACCGGCACGAGCCGGCCCGCGTGCAGCAGCTGCTCGAGATCGCCCTCGACCACTTCGAACATGGGATTGAGCATGCGCCGATCGAGCGCATCGTACTCACCGCTCACGACCACTTTCACCCCGGGTGTGAGCGTGCGCGCCAGGAACGCCTGTCCGAAACAGTAGCAACTCAGCACGCCGGTGCCATCGGTGACCGTGAACGCGAAATCCCCGCGCCCGCCGCGTGTGCGCATGGCCGAGGCATGCTTCACTTGGCCGCTGACCGTCAGCAGCTCGCCCGGGCGCAGGTCCTTCACCGCGACGAATCGCGAGGCATCGAGCCACTCGCGGGGGTAATGCCGGACCATCTGCTCGAGCGTGCTCAGCCCCAATCGCTCGAAATGGCGCGCACGCGCTGGCCCCACGCCGGGCAGGAACTGCAGGCGGGTCAGGGGATCGAAGTGCCTCGTGGGCGGAGCCGGCGTGACCATTGTTGCCGCACAATGACTTAGCTTTGCTCATGCTGCCAACTGCAATCCACGGCAGCTCGCCCTCGGGTTGCCTGAGCAGCAGTGAGAATGTATATTCCCGCGGCTTTCTCGAGACTGCTGTGCGCTCCGGGGCTTCAGCCCACCCGCTGTTCCGGGGGCGCGGTACTGAACGATCCCGGTTCCAAGGAGACGAGTCCCATGGCGAAGTGTTCCGTCTGCGGCAAGCAGCGCATGGCCGGCCAGAACGTGAGCCACGCGAACAACATCACCAAGCGTACCTTCCACGCCAATCTGCAGAATGTGCGGGCGCTGGTCGACGGCAGGGCACAGCAGGTCACGGTATGCACCCGCTGCATCCGCGGCGGCAAGGTGGTCAAGGCCGTGCGCGGTCGCAAGCCCCATATCGCCACCGTCTGACCTTCTGCAATCCCACGATCGAGCCCGGCTCCCCTTCGGAGCCGGGCTCTCGTGCATCAGGAGGAGGCATGCCGGTCATGCACCAAGGTCCCCTGGGACCTCGCTTCAAGGACGCGCTCACTTGGACGATCGAACTCCACGACACGCAGCCGCGCAAGGGATCGAAGACCCCGTACGCGGCCCATCTGCTGTCGGTGGCTGCCCTGGTGCTCGAGGGCGGCGGCGACGAAGACCAGGCCATCGCGGCGCTGTTGCACGATGCCGCCGAGGACCAGGGCGGCCAAGCTACGCTCGACCAGATTCGGGCGCGCTACGGCGACCGCGTGGCGCGCATCGTGCGAGGCTGCACGGACAGCATGGGCGCGGACCCGTACCGCAAGTCCGAATGGCGCCCCCGCAAGGAAGCGCACCTGCGCGAACTCGAGAACGCCGACGCCGACCTGCGCCTGGTGTACAGCGCTGACAAGATCCACAACATGCGCGACACCCTGACGGGGCTGTACCGCGACTTCGCAAGCGGCGGCGACGGCAGCGCGGTGTGGCGCATCTTCCGCAAGCCCGTCGAGGACACCGTCTGGTACTACCGGAGCGTGACCGAGGTATTCCGACGCAAGGGCGGGTCCGCGCTGCAAGGTGAACTGGAGCGGCAGCTGGCGGCGTTGGAGGGGGCGGCGGGGGTGCGGCAGGACTAGCGCGGAAGGTCCTCCCGTGTCGTGGCCAGCATCTCGCGCCAGGCAAGTTGTTGGCGCGGCAGGGCGTCGAGCGGATCGAGCTCCAACGCCGCCGCGAATGCATCGTCGGCCTCACTCGTCCTGCCCTGCTGCAACAGCGACCAACCCAGATCCGCGCGTGCCGTGCCGAACCCCGGATTGATCTCGAGCGCCGCCCGCAAGGGACCTTCCGCGCCGACCGCATCGCCCCGCATGAGGCGCGCACGGCCGAGCAACGCGTGCCCGTCGGCCCAACGCGGTTGGGTCTGCAACAACCCAGCGAGTGTCGCCTCCGCCTGTGCGAGCTGGCCGAGTTCGATCTGCACGCTCGCCAGTTCCAGCGCAGCTGCACCGTAGCCGGGCCGCAGCAACAACGCCTGCGTGTAGGCCGAAGCGGTGTCTTCCAGGCGTCCCTGCTGCCGGCGCACGCGGGCCAGCGCCAGGTGCAGATCGGGATAGGTCGGGCTGACGGCGATGGTGCGCATCAGTGCGTTCTCGCAGCCTTCCAGATCGCCGGCCTCGAACAACAACTGCGCGTCGATCAGGGCGGCCTGCGGTACTTCGCGGTCGCGCGTCATGCCGCGGCGCACGGCGCGTAGAGCATCCTCAAGCCGACCAGTCGCGTGATACACGAGACCCAGCAGACGCTGCGCGCGCGCGAACTGGCGGTTGAGCTCAACGGCTTTCTCGAGCGGCGCCACGGCCCCCGCCAAGTCACCCGAGCGGAAGCGCGCGAGGCCGAGCCAGAAATACAGATCGGGATATTGCGGATGAGCTTCGAGCGCGAGTTCCACATGCGCCTCGGCAGCACGCGCGTCGCCGCGCTCGAGTTCAGCGCGGGCGGCGGCGAGTCGCGCTTCCAGGTAGCGCGGGTTCAGCTCGAGGGCGACCTTCAGCTGGTCGAGCGCCGCGTCGGGCTTGCCGTCCTCGAGCAGCAGTCCGGCGAGTCGGCAGCGCAGGTCGGCATAGGAGGGTTTGTCTGCCACGGCGCGCGTGAGTTCGTCGATTGCCCCCACCAGGTCGCCGACTTGATGGCGTTCGAGTGCACAGTCGAGGGGCTTGGCCCCGGTCACGGCCGGGCGGGAGCTGGGCAGGAGGCGACGCCATTGCTCGCTCGTCCACTCGCGCGAGATGCCGGGCGTCACCCAGTCGGGGGCCTCGAGGCCTAACTGCAAGGCCTCCTCCAGTTCGGCAGCGGAGCGCTCGTGCTCGCCTTGCTGCCCCAGGCACACCGCCAACAACAGGTGCCCTTCCACATAGTGCGGATGCTCGGCGAGCGCGCGCTCCAGATCGGCGATGGCATCGTCCAAGCGACCCGCCCGTTCATAGATGCGCGCGCGGTAATAGCGCAGGTCGGGGTAAGTGGGATTCTCCTCGAGCGCGCGTGTGAACTCGGCCTCGGCCCGGGCGAATTGACCCGCCTGGAAGAATGCCAGACCAAGGTTCGCCCGCGCCTCAGCCGCCTGCACACGCGCGAGGCACACGTCCGGATCGTTCGGATCGCGGACCTCGCGCAGTACGGATTCGAACGCCTCGGCCGCACGTTCGAACTCGCCCTTGTTGAAATGGAGGATGCCCGCGTTATAGCCGCGGGTGTGCCCCCATTTCACCAGTGACCGCAACGACGGCATGGCGCGCGGTCAGTCCATCTGCTTGCGCAGGAACGTCGGCACATCGAGCGAAGCGCCCGAAGCGTCGGTACGGCCCCACTGCGTGCGGGTCTCCTTGCGAGCCCACGCCGGCTGCCGATAGCGATCGTAGTCCTCATCGCCAGCGACGGGAGGCTTGCGCAGGGCCTTGTCCACCAAGCGGATGTTGTGCGCCATGTTCTGGCCGAACCCCGTGGCCACGACCGTCACCACGATCTCGCCATCCAGCGAGGGATCGATGACCGCGCCGAAGATGACATTCGCATCCTCGCCGGCCGCCTGCATCACCACATTGGAGGCTTCATTCACCTCGTGCAGCGCCAAATCGCGCCCGCCCGTGATGTTGAGCAACACTCCCTCGGCGCCCTGGATCGAGACATCCTCGAGCAGTGGGCTCGAGATGGCTTTGGTCGCCGCCTCGATCGCGCGGTTCTCGCCCGTGGCCCTGCCCGTTCCCATGATGGCATTGCCGCGCACCTGCATGATGCTCTTGACGTCGGCGAAGTCCACATTGACCAGCCCCGCAACCGTCACGAGATCCGCGATGCCCTTGGTGGCCTTGAGCAGCACATCATCAGCCACCCCGAACGCCTCGGAGAGCGGCGTGCCCCGCTCGACGACCGACAGCAGTCGCTCGTTGGGGATGATGAGTAGCGTGTCGACCTCGGCGCGCAGCTCGTTGAGCCCTTCTTCGGCCTGGCGCAGGCGACGACGACCCTCGAAGATGAAGGGCTTGGTGACAACGCCGACTGTGAGCGCACCCGCCTGGCGTGCAAGCCGAGCCACGACCGGGGCTGCTCCGGTGCCCGTTCCGCCTCCCATGCCCGCGGTGATGAAGACCATGTCGGCCTCGTGCAAGGCGTCGCAGATCGCCTGCTCATCTTCCTCGGCACTGCGCCGTCCCTGCGAGGGGTCCCCGCCGGAGCCCAGACCGCGCGTCGTACCGACGCCGAGCTGGATCCGCGTCGGGGCGAGCGACTGCGACAGGGCCTGCATATCGGTGTTGGCCGCAATGAACTCCACGCCGCGCAGGCCAGCCCCGATCATGCGATTGATCGCGTTGCCGCCCGCTCCGCCAACTCCGACGACTTTGAGCCGAGCCGACGCCGTGCGGTCGATCTCGAGTTCGAACATGGACATAGGCACCTCTCCTTGTGCCGGTACAACGCGGCCATCCTGGCCGACTGCCGGCGGTGGTGGATCAGAACAGATTGCTGAACCAGGACTTCAAATCGAAGCGGAGGACTTTCCCCTTCGACGGATGACTCTCCGAGAACATGCCGGTGCCATTCTCGACCTTCGCGGCCTGCAATACCAGACCTACGCCCGTCGAGAATCGTGGATCGGCGACATTGGCGGACAACCCACCCAGTCCGCGGGGGATTCCCAATCGGACGGGCATCTCGAACACCTGCTCGGCCAGTTCGGCGACTCCCGGCAACAACGAGGTGCCACCGGTCAGGACCACGCCGCCGCCGAGCAGTTGGGCGAAATGATTCTTGCGCACTTCCTTGTTGGCGAGCGCGAAGATCTCTTCCATGCGCGGCTCGATCATGCTGGCGAGGAGTTGACGCGAGATCTCGCGGTCGCCTCGCCCCCCCACTCCCGAGACATTGATCGAATCCTCGGACGAGACCAGGGATGCCAGCGCGGATCCGAACTGGATCTTGATGCTCTCCGCTTTGTCGATCGGCGTGCGCAACCCGATGGCGATATCGCTGGTCACATTCGCGCCGCCGTAGGGGATGATCGCCGTGTGCCGGATGCTCCCCTCGTGGAAGACGGCCACATCGGTGGTGCCGCCGCCAATGTCGAGCAGCACCACGCCCAGATCACGCTCATCGTCGTCCAGGCAAGCGAGTGAGGAGGCCAGCGGTTCGAGCACGAGGTCGTAGACCTTGAGCCCCGATCGCTGGATCGCGCGGCAGATGTTCTTGGCGCTGGTCACCGCTCCCGTGATGATGTGGACTTCGGCCTCGAGGCGCACCCCACTCATGCCGACGGGGTCCTTGATTCCGTCCTGATCATCCACCACGAACTCCTGGGGGATCACATGGATGATCTCGCGGTCCATGGGAATCGCGATGGCTTTGGCAGCCTCGACGACGCGCTCCACATCGCCGGGCGCGATCTCGTTGTCCTTGCGCGCCACCGCGATCACGCCGCGACTGTTGATGCTGCGGATGTGGTCGCCCGCGATACCGGCGTAGACGCCCTTCACCTCGACGCCGGCCATGCGCTCGGCTTCTTCGACCGACTTGGAGATACTCGCGACAGTCTTCTCGAGATCGACCACGACTCCTCGGCGCAGCCCCTCGCTGGGGGCATTACCCACACCGACCACGCGCAGCTCACCGCTGCTGCTCTGGTCCGCGATGATGCAGGAGATCTTCGTCGTGCCGATGTCGAGACCGACGAACGTCCTTGTCGCCTGAGCCATGGGGGTCCCTCCCGCTCGGGTGTGTCTGCGCTGGATGTCTCTGCTCGTCACAAAGTATTGGGTGTGGGCTCGGTCGTTGCCACGACAGCAGGCTCGGCCTCGCGCACGATGATCTGATCCTCGAACCGCACGTCGACCTCTCCGGGCTTCATGCCCTTGTGCTCAAGGTCGGCGAGCGTCGCACGCAGGCCCGACAACTGCCGCGTGCTCACGGGCCACGTCGGTCCCACCACACGGATGCCATTGAGCAGCACCAATCGGGTGATACGGGTATCGGAAACATCCACCTCCGAGACCTGTCCGGCGAGTCGCAGCGCATTGTCACCTAAAGCGGCCGTCCATGCGAGCCCTCTTTGCACTTCTTGAGTCCTTATTTGGGTGCCGGGCCGGAAGCGCGAATAGTCCGCCCCGGTCAGCATGGGCACATCCGCCACCACTCCGGACTGCAGCGGTTCGAGCAGCACGCCCGTGGTGTCCACTTCCCACGGCTCGCCGTGCAGCACGACCAAAGCCGGCACGCGCTCGCGGACCATGACCTCGACGCCGCGCAGCCCCACGCGTTTGACGCGGGCGCTCTCGACGCGCGGGTCGAGCATCACCAGTTGCCGGGTCCGCGACAGGTCCAGGCTGAGCAGGTCCTGACCCTCTCGCAAACCCGCCCGCGAGCGCACCCGGTCCGCATCCAGATAGCGCAACCCCGAGATCTGGACATGGTCGACGACGGCGAAGCGGCGGCGGAGTTGCTTCCATGGCACCATGGCCAACAGGCCCATCACACCCATCACCGCCACGACGCGCAGCGACTTGGCGAGCACGCCGGGCGGGCCCGGCGCGCGCCGGCTCGTGGCGCGGTCGAGCGCTCTCCCCTGATACTGACTCATCGCTTTCCTCCCGTCGCTGGCGCAATCTGCAGCAATCCCAGCACCTCGTCTGCCAGCTTCCACACATCCCCAGCACCCAGCGTGATCACCACATCGCCCGGGCGGGCCTCGCGAACCA